>PWJF01000089.1 GCA_003560935.1 Ignavibacteriales bacterium | reverse complement strand
GGAAGATATTGACGATGTCATATGGGGGTGCGCAAACCAGGCAGGAGAAGATAACCGTAATATAGGCCGTATGGCGCTTCTGCTTGCCGGTGTGCCGCATTCCGTCCCCGGTACAACAATCAACCGTCTGTGCGGCTCGAGTCTTGATGCCATTAATCTTGCCGTACGCTCAATTTGGTCCGACGATGCATCGTTACTAATCGCCGGAGGCGTCGAAAGCATGAGTCGTGCACCATATGTTATTCCGAAAAATGTCGGCGGAAAGGCACTTTTCGGTAATCTGACCGCATATGATACTGCGCTCGGATGGCGATTCCCGAATCCCGCTATGAAAAAATTGTTCCCCCTCGAAAGCATGGGTGAGACTGCAGAGAACATCTACGAAAAATTTAAAATCTCCCGCAAGATGCAGGATGAGTTTGCACTGGAAAGCCACCGGCGTGCCGTCAACGCACAGGAATCGTGTTATTTCAAAGAGGAAATAGTTCCGGTAAATATTCCGCAGAGAAAAGACGATCCGGTTGTTGTCGATACCGATGAAGGTCCCCGCAAAGATACAACGATCGAAAAATTAGCAAAACTCTCACCTGCTTTCAGAACGAACGGCACCGTAACAGCCGGTAACTCGTCCTCACTGAACGACGGAGCAGCTTGTTTACTCATTACCAACGAAACCGGTTTAAATAAATATAATCTTACACCAATTGCAAAAATAGTAGCAACCGGAACAGCCGGTGTCGATCCTCGATATATGGGAATGGGACCTGTGCCGGCAACCCGACAAGCGCTAAAAAAAACACAGCTAACCCTTGACAGAATCGAGCTGATAGAGCTGAATGAAGCCTTCGCAGTACAATCGCTTGCCGTGATGCAGGAGCTCGGACTTGAACACGAGCGGACTAACGTCAACGGCGGCGCGATCGCTTTAGGTCATCCGCTCGGTTGCAGCGGTGCTCGAATCATGACAACGCTATTGCACGAAATGCAGCGCCGGAAAGTACAGTACAGCCTTGCAACAATGTGTATCGGTGTCGGGCAGGGTATTGCAACAATTGTAGAACGTATATAATGAGTGTGGTTAAAAAACATTCACAAAACAAGGAGCCGTCATGGCAAATAAATCAATTCAGGATGAGTTGAAAGATTACGTAGCGATGTTTGTCGCTCTGAAAGAAATCGTCGATGAGACATCAAATGATATACTCATGACACGGCCTGAATCGGACAAGTGGTCTATTAAAGAACTCGTATGCCATATAGTCGATACCGAACATAATTTTACACTTCGAATGAAAAAAATAATCGCAGAAGATAATCCAATGTTAATGAAATACGATCAGGATAAATGGGCGGAACAACTGAATTACATGGAATGGGATATGAAAGAAACGATTTTGTTGTTCGGATTATTACGAAACTCGATGGCCGGTATCCTGCAGAATCTCCCGGCAGCGGCATGGAAACGGAAGGGCAATCATGAAGAAACCGGAACTCTAACGTTACGTAACCTTCTTGAGGATGCAAATCATCATTGCAAGCATCATCTTGCACAGATCGTCGCAAATAAAATGAAACTTGAAAAATCATAAATTATCAAAATACTACTATGACTATGTTGCCTCTATATTTGCTGGTCCATTTGCTCGGGTACGGTTTGCTTATCAGCGTACTTGTGGCAACACCTATTCTCGAACGCTACCTTCGAAGAGCCGAAAGATATGACGATGCATTAACCCTTGCAAACATCGTATCCAATATCGGATTACTCTCTCCTATCGCGGCACTCATACTGCTCGTTAGCGGCATATTGATGATGAACCTCTTCGGGTACACATTATTTTCACATGGTTGGTTAACCGGTAAGCTGCTGATTTTTCTGGTTATGGTCGTTTCCGGAATATATTCATCAATGACGGTCGGGCGGGAACGTCGACAAATTTATCACGACCTCATCGACGGCAAAGATAATCCCAAATTGCCGGGAAAACTTTTGCAAGTACATAACAGGCAAAGTCAGTACACCCGGATTCAAACGATCTTTATGTTGATGATACTCATATTCACTGTTTATAAATTTTAACCCTGACTTTTTTCAGTAATGGAAGGAAATAATGCAGGAATACCAGTTGTTTATCGACGGAAAATTTGTCCCATCAAGTGAAGGGAAAAAAATTCAATCGATCAATCCGTTCGATCAATCAATTATAGCCAGCGTCGAGTGCGCTACAAAACCGGATGTCGATAAGGCGGTTGCCGCGGCGCGTAAAGCGTTCGACGAAGGACCCTGGCCGCACATGAGCGGCGACGAGCGGAGCGCAATGATCAAAGCGGTTTCCGATAAGATTAACGACACGTTCAAACAGTTGGTCACATTGGAGGTGATGGACTCCGGTTCCACATACAGAAAGGCGAAAGAAGACGTATATCTCAGCGCCCGAAACATGTATTACTTTTCGAAGCTGGCGTCCCGCGATTTAACCGAGCCGGTTGAAGGATTGAACAAACCGGGCTTCAGTCAAAACATCATTGTTCGCGAACCGATGGGTGTTGTCGGCTCGATTATCCCGTGGAATTTCCCTCTTAAGATGGCGATCTGGAAACTCGGTCCCGCCCTTGCCGCCGGTAATACGGTCGTGCTTAAACCGTCGGAAGATACACCGGTAACGGCGATGAAGCTTGCAAAGATAATCGACGAGATCGGATTTCCGCCCGGTGTGGTGAACATTGTACCCGGATACGGACACGAAGCGGGAGAAGCGCTCGTCAAACATCCCGGCGTGGATAAGATTGCATTTACAGGCTCAACCGAGATCGGCCGGAAGGTGATGGCAATGGCATCGGAAACAATGAAGCGCTGCACGCTCGAATGCGGCGGTAAATCCGCTAACATCATTCTCAACGATGCGGACATGGAGATGGCGCTTGACGGTTCGATGTACGCCATCTTTTATCATCAAGGACAATGCTGTGAGGCCGGTACACGAATGTTCCTGCCTGAAAGTATTGCCGATGAATTCATTGAAAAACTGGTTGATAAAACTAAAAAACTTGTCATCGGGGATCCAATGGACAAAGCAACCGATATCGGTCCGCTTGTATCGAAAAAACAACAGGACCGTGTTTTGGGATACATCAAAAAAGGAGCCGATGAGGGAGCTAAGATCCTGATCGGTGGAAAGAAACCGGATGATGAAAAATTGAAAAACGGATTTTTTGTCGATCCGACAATCTTTTCAAACGTCGATAACAAAATGACCATCGCGCAGGAGGAAATATTCGGACCGGTCCTTTCTGTTATAACGTACAAAGACGTTGACGATGCAGTCAGGATGGCGAACGATTCGATGTACGGACTTGCGGCGGGCGTTTGGTCGAAAGATAAAGAGAAGGCAAAAACGATCGCCCGTCGGCTGCGTGCCGGAACGGTCTGGATCAACGAATGGCATCTGATATCCGAGAAAGCGCCGTTCGGCGGCTACAAACAGAGCGGCATCGGTCGCGAGTTCGGTATCGATGGGTTAAAAGAATATACGGAAATCAAACATCTGCATATCGATGAAGTAGGTGAACGAGAGAAAAAACAATGGTATGACGTCGTCGTACCAAAAGGATAGTGATAAAAAATGGAGTATTCATTATTGCTGGTTATCATAGTCGCGGCATTCGGTGCGTTGATCGTGATACAGGCATATCGACTGTACAGCATCAACCGGGAGTGGGGATACGGTGAAATAGTGGTGCGATGGATCTCGCCCGAAGAGACGCGGACGATAATCTATATTGTGATCGCATTGATAGCGCTCCTGATCGCGATCTATATACGATCGGAAGCTCTCCTCTCCGCTCTATCGGCATTACTTATCGGCTTCGGGGGGATGCTCATTCAGTTAACATTTATTAATGTCATAGGCAAAGAAGGTATGTATCTCGGCCGTACCCGGAAGGGATTAACGTGGGACGAGATTGAAAAATTGTCGTTTGTTCAGGACGGCAATGAATATAAACTCGAGATCACATCCGCACGAAAGAAAAAGAAATCCGAAGTCAGCGGATTCTTCGAACGAATACAACGTGAACT
>PWJF01000329.1 GCA_003560935.1 Ignavibacteriales bacterium | reverse complement strand
TTTATTGGAATAACGAGCGAAAAAGTACTTCCCCTTCCGACTTCACTCGAAACGTCGATTCGCCCGTTGTGCATCTCGGCTATCTCTTTGACGAGCGATAATCCGATTCCGCTTCCGGGGATTTTTTTGGTACCGTTTGAATCGCTGCGGTAAAATTTTTCAAATATCATTTGTTGTTCATTTTTCGGAATACCTATACCGTAATCGGTGACCGATATAATCAGATCGCCGTTTCGCTGCTCAACCCGAAAATCTATCTCTTTCTTCGTATCGGAATACTTCACAGCGTTATCGAGCAGATTCAACACCGCCTGTTCGATACTCTCGGGAGAGAGCTCAACCTCGGATAGCCGGCCGGGGATGTCGGTGTTCAGTTTTATATCTTCGCCGCCATAAATCATTTTGAATCGTTTGAGAATCTTTTGCGACAGCTCGTTGGGATTGACCTTTTCTTTTCGATACGTTTTTCTCCGTGCCTCGATTCGAGAGAAATCGAGTATGTTCTCCGCCAGATGACTCAGCCGTTCCGCTTCCTTGTTAATGAGATGAAAATAGGATCTTTGTTTATCGGGATTACTAATCCATCCCTCATTGAGGTTCTCTGCAAGCGTGCGGATCGTCGCAATCGGAGTTTTGATTTCGTGCGACACGTTGGAGATAAATTCGGATTTCAAACGGGAGAACTCTTCTTCACGGGATATATCGCGGAATATAAAAACAACACCGAAAATAATAAGTCCGATTATCGTTGCGAAAAGAATGTAATACAAAATTAGACTTCTCATAAAGAGCGCATCTATAGAATCATCACCCCGCGGAGCAATGCCAATTTTATATCCGGGAAAAAATTCCCCGATACCGGATAAACCGGAAGTGAGGATATAACTATCATCCGAAACGCTATATGAATCGCCGGATTGAGTACCGTCGGCAAGCAATGAAATTTTGATATCTTCCGATGTATTATGGGATTCAACAGATTCGCAGAGCAACCCGATCAGAGCGCTGCGATTCAAAATCAATCCCGCTACTCGTGTCCGGCGTGCATCACCGGTATGCCCCTTTACGGCAATAACCAACTCCGAAGTATCGACTCTTACCCGGATATATCTCATTGTTGTCGATGACTGTGTCGCGGAAAGAATATTCTTATGTTCAGCAATCAAATGCTCTTCGATAAATTCACGGAGGAAACGCTCTTGTTGGTATTGAATTTCAAGCGATTGTAAATCGTTGTATCTATTGACCTGCTCTTCAGTAGCTGATCGGGTAATTTGTTCAATTTTCTCCCTGACTCTCGCCACATAAAATGCATATTGTGCTTCCGGTAAGCGATAGAAATTTTCGAGGAGCAGCTCATAATTATCGAGCATTATCGAAACGGCGGCTTCCTGTGAATCGAGTTGAGCGGTGATATTTGCTATTTGATAATATGCAATAAGTACGTAGGGTACATCCCTCCCCAGAAATCTGCCATTATCAAGGTTGATAATTTTACGGTATGTCGTAAGCGAATTTTCGAATTTCTTTAACTTCAATTCACAGCGCGCAACTCGCACAAGCAGGGCAAGGCGTTCCATATGAGTAGTTGATAGTTCAAGTCCTTGTTCGTAGTGTGCGAGTGCTTCCCGAACATTTCCACGGGCTTCCAGAAATTCCCCCGACTCGATATACGGATTCTCGATCGCAGGGTTTGCCTCACCCCGTCGATCACCGGGAAAAAACGTTCGGGGATAGATGATGTGCAAGTCATCATTGAGGAGAAAAATCGCATCGACCAGATCGGATTTGTTCTGCACCTTCCGGATTTGTTCGTAGAAATATTTACCGGAGAGATCGGTACGTGGGGGAAGCTGGTTAATTAATCCCCGTAATTCATCCTCGACATCGGATTCGATGCGGGAAACAGCGAGCGAAAGGGTGTTCTCCAGATTCTGAAGATGAATCCGTTCCTGTCTGTCCTTCTCCTGCTGGATTGATTTCAATCCGAGATAACACAGAATCAAACTTGGAAGCAGCACGGCGCCGAGAAAGATAATAACGACCCGTTTCCTCAAAGCAGGATGATGAGCCGAATGTGCCATAATACATTCCTCCCACGTAGATGACACAATGTACGAATTTTTACGACATAATAGTCAAGTATTGGTATAACTTTGTCAAAAATTGTCAAGATTTGGTTTATCGTCCATAGTTGC
The DNA here is from genome assembly GCA_003560935.1 of Ignavibacteriales bacterium. Classification (GTDB taxonomy): domain Bacteria; phylum Bacteroidota; class Ignavibacteria; order T3Sed10-11; family T3Sed10-11; genus T3Sed10-11. The sequence goes on along the minus strand of PWJF01000329.1, from coordinate 1,888 downwards.
CCTCCACCCACCGGCTCACTACATCCTCTACCGTGGTCGGTCCTGTCCAGTCTAACCGTGAAGGTGCCCATTCATCCGTATGGGAGGGGTTTTCTTCCGCAAGAGTTACATCAAGCAGGTAACTTAAACCGGGGTTAATCGGTCTGGTAATCACCCGTATTATTTTCAGCATTGCAACGGGTACGTGGCTCCGTTTTGCCTTTTTACCAACGAGCCGTTCGACGATCTCAAGTACCTGAATCCGGGAAAGTACATCGGGACCGCCGATGGTTTTAACAGCATTCCGGGAATCCGGGGCATCGGGCTTTGCGAAATAAACGGAAGTAAAGAATATTCGTTCGACTCCGGCATTTTTTGCGGCATCGATCAAATGCCTGTTACCCTCATCGTCGACGGTATCCATATTGTTTGTGCGGGAAGGAGGGACAAGAGCGTGGGAAGCAATGAATACATGACGGATTTCTCTCAGAGCATCGTTCATCCATGACGGATGGCGAAGGTCACCTCGTACCACTTCGGCATCCTTCGATTTTAACATTGAAAGTTTTTCGGGATTCCGTGAAACCGCCCTGACTGCTTTACCGTTTTGTAAAAGTTTTCCGGCAATGCGGCTCCCTAATTTCCCGGATGCACCGATGATGAGATTCATTTATTACTCCACAATCCATTCAAGCTGTAAGGCGTCGCGTATCCTTTCGGCGACGATGAACCATTGACTATCGTCCTTTCTTAAAACATACGAATTTATCAGATTACGCTCCCGGAGTACCGTTTTTCCCCATCCTTCGATAAATCCTTCGGGTAGTATCTGATTACGCAAAATTACATTCATATCGGCATGAGCCGATTCGTCTGTAACCATCTGAACGGAAACATCCCGGAGTTCCCACTCGGCTTCTTCAAAAGATGGTAAAACGCGTTCAAAAAACTCCCGGAGTGCAGGTTTTCCTTCAAGTTGCATTCCCGTCGCATTATGCCATGTCACATCTTCCGTAAAATGAGCCATATACCCTTCAAGGTTCATTTGCTGGAGTGCTTCCTGGTGATCGTGAAGAAACTCTGTGATTTGTTCCTTCCGGTCATTATCGTTTACGCGATCCGTTTCACAGGCGGCAAACAATAACGCTGCACTCAACGGAATAAAGAGATATAGTTTTGCATACATGACGGACTCCGTTTTATGAGTGGATATATTCGACTATCGATTCACCGGTCTTCCGTCAACTCAGCATAGGTGACTTCCAGATTTGCGCGGAGACTCAGAAAATCAGCCGGACTGATATGATCCGGGAATCCCGGTAACGTGTGGATGTTGACGATCTGGTCGCGGGTTCTGCCCCGGTTCAGTCCGGTTTGTACATGCTCGATGACCGCTTCAAGATATTCCCGCATATATTTGACATCATCACGATCTCCAGTCACACCAAATCCCTCTCTGCCATGACCGAAGATATAGTATGCATCGTCAGGGAATGTCTCCAATGTCCGGTATAAAACGGCAATCCAACCGTGTACCGAAGCTCCGCCCGGCCGGTCGATGAAGGGATAAATCCGATTGAACACGAGATCTCCCGTATGAACTACGTTGGCTTTCTCGAAATAGACGATGCAGTCTCCTCCCGTATGAGCGCTGCCGAAATAACGGGCATGAACAACTTCATCGCCCGTATCGAATTTCCATGCGGTTTCGAATGTCATTGTGGGAAAGGTTTGATCCGCTTCGGTTCCACGCTGTTGGGCAACCCGTCGCTGGAGTCCGGGAACGTTGCTATGGGAGACGATGGTACGGGTGTGCTCTCTGAACACCCCGTTACCGGCTGTATGGTCGCCGTGATGATGCGTGTTGATAAGAAGATCGACTGGATGGTCGGTTCTATCTTTTATCCCG
>PWJF01000099.1 GCA_003560935.1 Ignavibacteriales bacterium | reverse complement strand
CCTCGATCTTTTTCGGCAGTGTCTCGTGCAGCAGTTGTGCAATCTCGGTGATAATATCATTTATTCTCACCGGTTCATACGTGATGTCGGATTTGCGTGCGAAGGTAAGCAGTTGCTGTACGAGTGAAGCACCTCTCTGCGTTGCCTTTAATATTGTTTCGACGCCGCGCGTAAGCCTGTCGGGATTGGATTTGTGCATCTTCAGTAAGGATGCATGACCGACTATGATACTGAGGATATTGTTGAAATCGTGTGCAATCCCGCCCGCCAGCGTACCGATACTTTCCATTTTTTGAACATGACGGAGCTGCTCTTCGAGCATTCGTTGCTGAGTTATGTCGCGAAGAATGCCGCGATACGCCAACGGTGTACCGCTCTTATCATGTACTGACGTGGCTGTCTCCAATACAATAATTGAACTGCCGTCTTTTCTTTTCAACACAAGTTCAAAATTCTTCACATAACCGTTTTGATTAAGCAGTCGGATGAATACATCTCGATCTTCGGGATTATAATAGAGATCATGAACGATATCGAGTGCCTGCATCTCCTCTCTGGATGAATATCCGAACATTTCCACTCCAGCGGGATTAATGTCGTGGAGTTTACCTTCGGGAGTACTGATATAAATAGCGTCTTTCGATTCTTCAAATAGCGTCCGGTATTTTACCTCCGATTCACGCAGCGCTCGCTCGGAATGTACCCGTGTGGTGATATCCCTGAATACTGAAAGGAGCAGCGGTTTTTGATCGTTGTGTTCAAAGTATGAGTTCGATACTTCAAACCAAACTTTCTTTCCGTTTCGTAACGTGAGTTCTTTTTGATAATGAGGTGCTACGGTTTTGGTAGTAAAGCGTTCCTGATGACGCTGTAGAATATATTCGCCGCGTTCTTTTTCATAAATGACGGAGAGAGGTTTACCTTCGATATCTTCCCGTTTCATTTCTACCAAACGGCAGAATGCTTTATTGACTTTTAGAACGATGCCCTCCTCATTTGTGAGGCGCATCCCGTCGCGTGATTCTTCCAACACTGTTCTGAATAAAGATTCCGAACGGCGTAATAATTCTTCGGATTGTTTTTGCTCCGTGATATCTTCGTAGGTGCCGAGAACGCCGACAATTTCGTTTTCGGAATTTCGCAGTGGAATTTTACTGGTCCGGAGCCAGCGCTGTTTGCCGTCGGGAGTTGTCTGGGGTTCTTCATAACCGATTCTGGCTTGCCCGCTCTCGATAACCGCCCGGTCGTCGGCACGGTATAATTCGGCTTGATCAAGCCACCCCATCTGGTAATCATCTTTGCCTATTATGTTATCGGGTGAGGATACACCCGCATCAAGAGCGAACGGTTTGTTGCAGCCAAGGTAGAAACCGTTGAGGTCTTTCCAGAATACTCGAACGGGGATCGTGTTTAAAATGCTTTCTATTATTCTTCGTGAATCATGGAGTTCTGCTTCAGCCCGTTTACGATCTGTAATGTCGGTTATAAATCCCTCAAGTGCGAGTAAATCGCCGTTCTCCGAAAATCCCCCCCGACCTTGTTCCCACACCCATTTCAACGATCCGTCTTTTGTTATAATACGATATTCGTCTTTAAACGTTTTGTTGGTTTGCAGTACCTGCTGCCATGTATTCCATATATAATCCCTGTCTTCGGGATGTATGATCTCGTTATACGGAATACGTTTGTTCTCTATCAGGTCTTCCGGATTATAACCCGTCAATTGTTGGCACCCCTCACTTACAAATTCCATAGTCCAGTTCCGGTCGTTCCGGCAGCGGTATGACATGCCGGGAAGATTTGACATCAACGTTGTTAATCTCCGTTCGCTTTCACGGATCTTTTTTTCCGTTTCGCGTTCGAGCGATTGATCCTGTTTGGTTTTTTGTTTCATATTGACACCGCTCACCCCGGATGGTTAATAACGTATAGGATTTACATCGATATTAAACAGGCCAGTCGCGTAGAATCCGCTCGGTTTCTTCGGAATGACCGCTTTCATCTCGAATCATGTCTTCAAGCTGCACGACTAATCCCTTGTCACCGAATTTTTCAGCTTCTTGTGCCCGTTCTGTATAATCCTTTGCTGCCCGTCGTTCGGCTGCAAGGACCGCTTCAAGCATCTCGCGATTTGTCTTTGCCGGGGGTACGGGACGCGGTTGCGTTGCCGGTTCGCCGCCGAGTGCTACGATCTTATTTGCCAGGAATTGAGCGTGCGTTTGCTCGTCCGCTACCTCGGTTAAAAAGAATTGTGACAATTGCGGACGATACGGACCGGGTGCCTTCGCTGCGTATGTGATGTATTGAATAATCGCTCCGAGTTCACCTTCAAGGTCTTTGTTCAGATTCTCGATCATGGTTTTCTTATCCATCTGTTTCTCCTTCAGAATTGGTTTCGATCGGTTAGTGTGTTGCTAATGAATTGGTGGTAAATGATGTATGCCGGAAAATCGTTATGGTAAAATGTATTATAATTATAATTAAAATACAACTTAACTTATTCCACCATTGTCCGGACGGCAACACCGATACACTGATCCTGGACTAATGTCTTTCCTGCTTCCGTAACATTTTGTACGATAGCATCGTCGACGGTGATTCCCGTTTGCAGCCATATGGTATGTGCATTTGTTTGTAACGCTTCATCGATGATGGGAGGTACGTCTTCAGGTTTCCTGAACACGTTCACAATATCGATATCGAAGGGTATGCTCTCCAGATCGGGATAACTTTTTTCCCCGAGCGATTCATCGATAGTCGGGTTGACGGGGATTATCTTGTAACCGGACTTTTGCAGTATTCCGGCAATGCCGTAACTATCCCGTTCGGGTTTATCCGATAAACCGACGATGGCTATGGTTTTTGATTTTTTAAGGATAGATTTAATGTTGTTCATTTTTCTCTTGTTGCTATCAATCTTACATGCAGCCGTAATTCATCCGGCGCTCTGCTCACGAACCCTGCCACTCGCGGCGGATCGATGCCAAAACCGGTGTAGGTAGAGGAAGTGGAACCTTCAACGGTCAGTGTCCCGTCCTCATACTTCATTCTGACCGGAACGGTGATCTCTTTCGTTACCCCGTGCGCGGTCAGCAATCCTGTCGCGATATACCCGTCCTCGATATCCGTCACTTTTTTATCGTCGAGTCCGAGTATGGCTTGCAGTTCGAATGTGATCTCCGGGTATTCATCGGCGTTCAGAATATTCCGCACATCTCTGTCTCTGGTGCGGTTGCCGGAGTCGAACTTCGATGCGTCGATCGTGAGGTATGCATGAACGACCGGTCGCGAACCCGTATCGATCCATTCGATTGTTCCCTCAACATCGTTATTAATTCCACGGACCGTCGACGTTGCAACGAACGCAATGCGTACAACGGCAGTGTAGTATACTTCGGATTCCGGGGCGATGGTGAAGCGTACCGTATCCTGCTCCGAAGCGGCAAGGGATGCATATGGAATTATCAAAAAAAGTAAAAAAAGTATTCCGTTTATATGGTTTTTGGTTTTGATCATAATCATAAAATAACATTTTTAAAATAAAATTTCGTGCAAATATATTGGAATTTATCGAGATTTTTCTATGTTACAATAAATTAAGAGATTATTGTCCATATATACCGGCTTTACGATTGCTTTTTAATCAATAAGCGAAGCGAATTAATGACCATATCACAATTCTTGCCGTTTTTCATCCTGTTTATCACAATTTCCCTGTACGGTTGCGGAGACAGCACTGCCGATCAATCGGCAAACAATTCCGAACGCGAGCGGTTGACCGCTGTAGCGGGCTATGAAATAAAACTGCGTGATCTTTCACGAACGGTTCGTGTGTCCGGCAATGTCGAACCGCTCCGCTATGTTACCATTGCGAGCCAGATGTCGGGATCGATACGGCAACTTTTTGTTGAAGAGGGTGATAGAGTTCGTGGAGGAGACGTCGTTGCATCGCTGGATGTCTCCGAACAGCGCGCCGAACTCGAACGGGCAACCGCATTGCGGGTACGGGCGCAGGCGGAGTACGAACGTACCAATGAATTATTCGAACGCGATCTCGCAAGCAGG
>PWJF01000432.1 GCA_003560935.1 Ignavibacteriales bacterium | reverse complement strand
GGCATCATCGGTCATATATCGCCCGCTCAATTCCATGACATCCTTGTGGAGAGCATATAATTCATTTGAATTCTCGATAGCGATGCCGGATATTTTCTCGCCGGTCGGGATCTCAACCGCATAGATCCCGGAACATTCCAATGATAACGGTTTGTAATTACCGGTTAATGTTTTCAATTCATGTACAAATACTTCCCGGTCGTTATCCTTTAATACTCCCATCGAGAGTGAAATATGAGGAATGCAATTCTCTTTGTTTAATTTAATTTTGGGCGGGTTGCTGCGGATGATCATTCGATTAAGTTCTATTGCTTTCGATATGATTTCGTCAGGCGGAAGAATAACTACATCAACTGCATATTGACGCATACTATGCTCCCGTGAGAATTTATTTGTCTACTGTTTACTGTCAACTGTCAATTTTTTACCGACTGAACCCATAATGCTCAACAACATTCAACACTCCCTCTTCAAGCCGGAGCGAGCCCTCGCGTCTGAACGGCAGACCGCTTGCGACATTGATCCATACCCGACCTTCGCCCAGAGCTTCTCCGAAGACCCTGTACCGAATACCGAACGGAAACGCCTCGACATTACCGACAAAGCGCCTTTCACCGGTGCTGACATAGGATACTTCAGCCCACTCCTTCTCTTCTTCTTCGGTCTCGGGATAGACGGGCGGTTCGATTGCGAGCAGCTGCATAACGGTATGCGTCAGACCCAGGCGCGTTAATCCCTGTACAAAGTATCTGTAGAAATCTTCGGGTGCGGCTCTTTCGAAGGATTCTGCGCGGGTACCACCGGTGAGACGTGTCCCGTCGGAATTGAAATGCACGGCAACCCGCTGTCTGCCATATGTGCCGTCGGCGCTTAAATCGATAAAGTTACCGCCGCGCACCCGTACCGTTCCCTCGAATTTCGATTGAACCGCTCCCTCGGTTCCGACGGAAAACGTCATCTGGTAATCGCGCAATGCATATAGTTTTTGTTCAAACTCACCGAATGCCCGTTCAGGACTCATTCGAGGTTGCTGTTGCTGTCTTTGTTGACTTAGCAAATCAGTTGTAATACCGATAACGGTCAGCATAATTACTGCAATACATACAGTTAGATTTTTCATAGTATTTACTCTCCGCTACTTCCGGTGGACCGTTGAAATTGTTCTTCTTCCAATAAACGCAAACGTTCTTGTTCTGCACGGAACTGCCTGAACTGACGTACGGCACGCAGATGTTGATTATATGTCTCGGAAAATATATGTCCTCCCGTCCCGTCGGTCACCATATACAAATAACTATGTTCTGCAGGATATAACGACGCAAGGATAGCATTCCGTCCGGGATTATTAATGGGACCGGGAGGCAACCCTCTGTACAAATATGTATTGTACGGCGATTGTACACGGTAATCGTTGTACAGTAAACGTCTCGGCGCTTCGTCGACCAGAGCGTACTGTACGGTAGCATCCGCCTGAAGCGGTATACGCCGCCGTATACGGTTATAGTATAATCCTGCTACAATCGGTTTCTCGTCATCAATAGATGTTTCACCCTCAACGATCGACGCCATGATGATAACATCGTGAATTGTCAGGCCGAGTTCTTCGGTACGTCTCTGCAATGAATCATTATAAAAGTTCCAGAATTCATTCACTATTTTAGATAGGACATCCCTTTCGGTGTAATCGCCGAAGAAACGATACCGGTCGGGCAACAAATATCCTTTCAACGATCCGTGCTGCATTCCAAATTCCGCTGCAAATGTACTATCGTTTGCAAGCTCAACTACCTTTGTAGAGTCGAGCCCCATGCGATATTGCAGCACGTTTGCGATTCGCCTTGTATCGAACCCTTCGAAGATTGTTATATCAAAGACCTTACGCAATCTTCCGTAGCGCAGATCTTTCAATAGCTCGTAATTCGTTTTTCCCGGCGGTATTTCGAACATGCCGCTCTGTATATTTTCCTCCCACCCGAGAATCCTTCCGGCAATGAAAAATTTAAACCTGCTCTCGACGACGTTGTTTTCATGCAATAGATCTGCAATCCGGCTGAAGCTCGCACCCTTCGGTACGGTCACGACAACATTCTCGCCGTCCGGAAAGTTAGTGGAATAAAACGCCCGGTAAATAACAATCGAAGTAATTACGATCAGAAATGCAATTATTGTAGCTGAAATCAGGAAGATCGGTTTTCTTTTTGATGTACCCTTCTCCTGGTAAGGTTTCTTCTGCTCCATTTATAGTCCCCTTGGTTCTTCGTCATGCGATTCCGCAGAATCGCGTTCAATTCTTCTTGACTCATCGATAATTCTTTCAAACAACCGCTGCATCGCGTCCGGTGTAAGCGGTCCCTTATTTGCTTCTCTTAAATTACGAAAAATTTCGTTCTCACGCACAGGGTCGTAGACCGGAATACCGCGTTCTTTTTTCATTTTACCGATCGCAATGGCCTGCTCGGCCCGTCTGTTAAAAAGTTCGACAAGCTGCCTGTCGATTGTATCGATCGCTTTTCGATGTTTTTCTATTTTCTTTTCAAATTCCATGTATATTAACATTTTATGCAACGTTGAGGTTCGGAACAGCCGCGAGCGACAGCGGCGACGTTTCACCTTTATTCAAACGCAGCCAGCCGGCATAAGCCGCCATTGCTGCATTATCGGTACAATACTCCGGAGGGGGAAAATAAACCGTGATATTATCCATGGCCGCCATTTTCCTGAACGCTTCACGTAACCGGGAGTTTGCCGATACACCCCCCGCAACAGCAACATGTTTCACTCCATGTTGCGTAACGGCACGCCGGGTTTTTTCCATCAATGTATCGACAACCGCTTCCTGAAATGATGCACAGATATCGTTTAACTCGGGCGATTGTGCAACAGGAGATCCGCTGCCGGCAAGTAACTTTCTGTCGCGTAAATAATATAGCACTGACGTTTTCAAACCGCTGAAACTAAAATCGTAATGATCTGCCTGCGAATAGGATCGGGGGAATTGAATCGCACCCGGATTGCCGTCGAGTGCAAGTTTGTCGATTACCGGTCCGCCCGGATACCCTATGCCGAGCATCTTCGCGACTTTATCAAACGCTTCACCGGCTGCATCGTCGCGGGTCCGTCCCAAACGTTCATAGTGAAGGGGTTCCTTGATGTATAACAGGTCGGTATGCCCCCCCGACACAGTTAAACAAATAAAGGGATATTCCGGCTTTTCATCTTCAAGAAAGGTGGAATAAATGTGTCCTTCCATGTGGTTCACACCGATGAACGGTATACCGCGCGACCATGCAAGCGACTTGCCGAAATTCAATCCCACTAACAGCGCACCGACAAGACCCGGACCGTACACCGCAGCCACTGCCTCGATATCATCCTGCGAAACACCTGCCTGCTCAAGCGCTGCGTTCATGATCGGGACGATCATCTTCATGTGCGCCCGCGATGCAAGTTCCGGAACCACGCCGCCGTATTCTTTGTGAACAACCTGCGACGATATTATATTCGACCGTACCGTACCTTTATCCAGCACGGCAACCGATGTTTCATCGCATGATGTTTCGATACCGAGCACTATGTCAATGTTATTTTTCATTAAGATAGTAAGATACTGAAACGGCGGGTTATCTTCAAACTGCTTCAACCGGGCGGCCGATTTTCTTTATAACACCGGAGACAATTTCAACGGCTTTTTTTATTTCCTCCTCCGTCGTATATCTGCCGAGTGAGAAGCGGATTGCCGACTTGGCGGTGGGAGTATCGTGTCCGATGGCAAATTGAACATGCGACGGTTCAAGCGATCCGGAAGTACATGCGGATCCGTTAGAGACCGATAGTCCTGACGTATCGAGACTCATGAGCAATGCTTCACCGTCGATCGAGACCTTTGCCGCATCGAAGGATATGTTCAGTATATGATTAACCGACTCATTCATTTCGGTGTTGATATGTATGCCATCCAATCGTTCCTGCAAACCGGTCAATAGTTGTTCGCGCAGTAAACGGAGACGCTCACGCTCTTTATCACCATCGGCTTGCATCAATTCTACTGCTTTTGCAAAACCGACTGCCAGCGCGACATTTTCGGTACCACCCCTTCT
>PWJF01000545.1 GCA_003560935.1 Ignavibacteriales bacterium | reverse complement strand
GAGCCGCGATACAACCGATGTTCGGGAGCTACTATATCGTAACCTGCTTGATGACGATATCAGCGGCGCGCTCGCCGATCTGCCCGAAAACTTTCGCACTGCCATAGTCCTTCGCGATATTGAAGGATTAACGTACGAAGAACTTGCTGACTTTTTCGATATTCCAATCGGCACCGTACGTTCCCGGCTCCATCGTGCGCGTAAAGCACTCGGAGAGAAACTGGTCAACTATGCCCGGGATCGCGGCTATGATGTGGAAGAATTCCTTGAATCATTGGATTAATCATGAGGTACAATGATGAAAGGGTCAAAAGAGATGATACATACTGCCGTCTCCCCGTATCGCATTCATCATGTTGCAATAAATGTTGAGGATTTACATCGATCGATAGAGTTTTATGAACAGATAATCGGTCTCTCCGTAACTGGCAGCGCCGATCATTCGGCGAAGTTATCCATCGGTGATGCGGAGCTGACACTTTTTCAACTACCATCAGATGTTGAGACATGCGACAAGCCCGACGGCGAGCACGCAAGCAGTCTCAATCATATCGCCTTCGAGATACATCCTTCAATGTTTGAGACATATCACAAGCGATTGGTCGATCATGACATAAAGATTACGTTCGGACCGATCAAACGCCGTCACGGTCACGCCTTGTACTTCCTCGATCCCGACGGAAACAAAATCGAATTGTTCTATAACAACCTTTCCCGCAATGGAGCATAGTGCGGTTTTCTGATTGCGAAGAATTTTTTATATTTGGTTAATATCGGTTTCTATCTGTTAATAACTGTTATTAACGGTTGCCGGTAACTCACTCAGTAAGATAAGTACTCATGCAATCAATCAATCAATCATCCATTCATTCTTTATTTAACATACATTCAAGAAGACCATGAAAGATTTAAAAGACAAAGTAGTCGTCATCACCGGTGCGACGAAGGGGCTCGGCGCCGCACTTGCTCGCGGATTTGCAGAAAAAGGCTCAAAGATAGCGATTTGTGCACGAGGGACGGAAGAATTAAAAAAACTTGAAAAAGAGATAAAAGATAACGGTGGGACGGTTTTCAGTTTACCCATAGATGTAAAAATTCCCGGTCACGTGGATAATTTTGCCTCGCAGACGCTCTCGACGTTCGGTAGGGTGGATGCGGTTATTAACAATGCGTCCATACTCGGTCAGCGGGTTCCCATCTCGGATTATCAGTATTCGACGTGGCGTGATGTGATCGATGTAAATATTAACGGCGCGTTTCTTATCACGAAAGCATTTCTTCCTGCAATGATGAAACAACGCAGCGGGTCGATTGTTAATGTAAGCTCCGGCGTCGGTAATAAAGGTAAACCGCGATGGGGAGCGTACAGTGTTTCGAAATTCGGCGTTGAAGGTTTTTCGTATGTCCTTGCCGAGGAGATGCGCGAGTATTCCGTACGTGTTAATATTGTCAACCCCGGCGGACTCGCAACCGAGATGCGCCGCACGGCGTATCCCGATGAAGATCAATCTAAACTGAAAAAACCTGAAGACATAGTGGATGTATTTTTCTATCTGGTATCGGATGTCTCAAAAGATATGACCGGCGAGCGAGTCGATGCGCAGGAGTTTAGGGGGATAAATTAAAACTCAAATTATTTGATCGGTAAATATCTTACCCGATGTGTTTGCTCACCAACACTTATAATGGCACCTTTTTGGAGAGCATCGGAGGAGTCGGATAATATTCTTTTGAGTTTTTGATTAACCACCTGAGGAGTTGCAGTCTTTAAGCGAAAAATAACTACGCTGGGAAATGTGGCTGACGAAGAAGCTAATATGTCACTGAAATCGAGATCGAATGTTAATATAATTCTATTCTCAGCGAACGCTTTTTCAATTATTAATTCATCGGGTAATTTTTGTAATCCTTCATCTCTTAGATGTACCACATTATAGCCTTGACTGTGAAGCCAGTGAACGGTTGATTGAGATATACCCATATCTGCAAGAAATCTCATATTACTTTAAGTGGTATGTACTTCTTCGGATGCCAGCCATGCTGCGTATCGTAGTGATTCTTGAATATCCCCCGGTTCCAGATCGGGATATTCTTTTATAATCTCCTCGGGGGTCATGCCGTTTGCAATTAGATTAACGATCAACGATACCGGTATTCTCATACCCCGGATGCATGCTTTTCCTCCCATGATGTTTGGTGAAAAAGTGATTCGCTTGAAATTATCCATCTGTTCTCCTTTTTCTTTAATGGTAACAACTTTAAGGGTAAAAATCCATATTCATCCAGAAATAATGGTTTTTCATTTGTACTCATCGAGGAAATGCGCGAGTATTCCGTGCGCGTCAACATCGTCAACCCCGGCGGCCTCGCAACCGAGATGCGCCGTGCGGCATACCCGGAAGAAGACCAATCGAAATTGAAAAAGCCCGAAGACATTCTGGATGTGTTTCTGTATCTGGTGTCGGATGCGTCGAAAGATATGACCGCCGAGCGGATAAATGCACAGGATTTTACCGTGCCCGCACTCTCATGATTTATTCAGCTTGATTCTGAAGGTTGTTCCTTCACCGGGCCTGGTTTCCTTGATATATAATTTACCGTGGTGATAATCTTCGATAATCCGTTTTGATAAACTCAGCCCGAGACCCCAACCGCGTTTTTTTGTGCTGAATCCGGGGCGGAAGACATCCTTACGATCCCGCTTGTCGATACCTTTACCGGTATCGCTCACATCTATAGCAATCGATGAACGCGAACTGCTTACGACGATAGTAATTTTACCGGTATTATTTTCTATTGCATCGAGTGCATTTTTGATCAGATTTTCGATCACCCATTCGAACAGTTCCGAATTTATTTTTATAGTTATATCTTCCGGTGAGCTAAGCGAGATCGTCACGTGTTTCCGCATCTGAGGAACACGCCGTTCAATGTACCCGATCACACGTTTGACCGTTTCATTGAGCGATGCTTCCTGCAGCTCGGGACGCGAGCCGATCTTCGAGAACCGTGCGGCGATTTTTCGAAGCCGGTCGACATCCCGGTCAAGCTCATTGATCGTTTCCTGAATCTGCGGATTATTCTCACCATATTCACGCAGCAGTTCTATCCATCCCATGATGCTCGACAGCGGTGTGCCGATCTGGTGTGCGGTCTCTTTCGCCATGCCGACCCAGATGTTCGACTGCTCATTTCGTTTTATATAGCTGAAACCGGTATAGGCAATAAGGATAAACAATCCCGCGAGCGCCACTTCGACGATCGGCAGCCAACGGAGTTGTTTAATGAGTTCGGATTCGCCGTAATGAAGATGATTTAAAACAATGACCTCTCCGTTTTCTTCATACGTAACACGTATCGGTTCCGTGCGCTGATCCATTTCATCAATCAGTTTCTCCAGGAATGCTTTCTGTTTCCCTTCGCTTGCATCCGGGTCGAGCCGGATATTTTTTACGTAATCCGTATACGGATATATAGGTTCACGGTTGTGGTCGGACAGGATAACCGGAAAGTCGATCGCTTTTATTATCTCATCAAAAATAAAAGAGAAATCGCCTTCCCCGGCATCGCCCGTTGCGATAAATTCGAGGGAGCGTGCATAGAGGTCGGCTACCTCGCGTTCTTTTGCCTGCAAGCGCTCGACAATCGATTGCGTGTAGAGCAACAGTGCTGCGACAAGAATGATTGCGCCCGCAAGCAGTGCGATCTTAAAATTCGCTGATCGCGGCGATGAACCAATTGTACGCATAATGATCACACATCCTTGAATACGGTTTGATCCCGTCGTGCGCCGACAGAGATAATTCGGGCCGGAATGCCGCTCAGTTCTTCAAGTCGATTAATATACCGTTTTGCATTGTCCGGCAGATCGTTGTATTGTTTAATATCCGTCAACGGCTGCCTCCAGCCGGGAATTGATTCATAAACCGGTTTAAGATTATCGAGTCGTTTTTCATCGGTCGGAAATGTTTTCAGGATTTTTCCGTTTAATCTGTAACCGGTACAAACTTGTATTTCATCAAGGTGACTTAATACATCCAGTTTTGTCACTGCCATTTCCTGTATTCCGTTGATGCGCGCTGAATACTTCAATAGCATAG
>PWJF01000252.1 GCA_003560935.1 Ignavibacteriales bacterium | reverse complement strand
TGACGGATTTCATGTCTGGGCTGAACGCTTCGATCGTATGATTGAGGATATATTCGACGTTCAAAATGAAGTCGCACAAAAAATTACCGACGCCCTCAAAGTATCTCTCACCGATTCGGAAAAGGAATCACTTGAGAAAAAACCGACCGACGACATCAGAGCGTACGACTTCTATATGCGAGGCCGCGAATTTTTGCAGCGCCGGGGGAAAAAGAACAACGAAACCGCTATTAAAATGTTCGAAAATGCAATTTCGATCGATCCCGAATTTGCTTCACCGCATGCGGGACTCGCGGAGGCATATTTGTATATGTACGAATGGTACGACGGTAATACCATCTGGCTCGAAAAAGCCATCGCGATGAATCAAAAAGCACTCTCTCTGGATCCCGGATCGATAGAAGCACGTTTCGGGATAGCTATGGTCTATTTCCATCAGAAAAGATTTAAAGAATCGAAAAAAACGCTCGAAGCGATTCTGGGGGAAAACTCACAGTATTATCCGGCATGTTTCCGTCTCGGCATGATATCGGAATTATCGGGCGATTACGATTCCGCATTGAGATATTTTAGTCGCGCAACGGAATTAAAACCGTATGACGAAGACGCCTGGCGATTTCTGGAAGGAGTGTACCGGAAGCTTGGCGATATCGATAAAGCCAACGACGCGGCCATGAAAGTGATTGAAGTAACCGCACGGAAACTCGAAGCGAGCCTTGACGACGTGATCGTCATGAGCAGGCTTGCGGAAGCATATGCTCGTTTTGGTGCTCAGATAGAGGCACGCGCAACCCTCAAACGAATTTTCGAACTCGACCGAACCGACGGACTCGCGCTGTACAATTGTTCGTGCGTATATGCACTGCTCGGAGAAAAAGTAACTGCTCTTATCACGCTCAGGCAGGCATTCGATAACGGATTTAAAGCTGTTGCCCATTGGGCGAAATCCGACCACGCCTTCGATTCGCTTCGCGATGATACGATGTTTCAAGAGTTGATATCAGAATTGGAATGGTGGGGATCGCGAAAGATCTCATAAATTTAAATTATATACAAGGAGTTCTTCGATGCCGAAATATGTAATTGAACGCGTTGTACCCGGTGCGGGTAAATTATCTGCAAACGAACTGAAATCCATCTCGCAAACTTCCTGCAACGTCGTGGCTAAATTGGGGCCTCAGATCCAATGGATTCATAGTTTTGTGAGCGAAAACAAAATTTACTGCATCTACATCGCTCCGGACGAAGATATAATTCGCGAACATGCCAAACTTGCGGGTATTCCTGCCACACAGATATCGAAGGTCGGTACCATTATCGACCCGACGACGGCGGAGGGGTAATCCTTACCGCTTCCGGAGCACGATCTGATATCATCCCGCTTACCTTTCAAGCACAAGTGGTTTATCGATAGAAAATTCCCGCCGCAACATTCCGGCATCGGGGAACAGGGGATGACCTGTCAACCCTACATCGCGATACAGCTTTTCCGCTAATTGCAGTTCCCGTCGGGCGCCGGCCTGATCTCCAAGCTCTGCCAGAATCTGCGCATGCAGTATCATCCGGTCTCCCCGCCGTACCACACGGCCGGGAGATGTATCGGTATCGAGAGCATAAGTGATTTCCTCAAGCGCAGTATCCGGATTTCCCGAAATAAAATAGAACAATGCCCGAGCTTCATGAATCTGTGCGCGCTCCCTCTGATCGTCCGGAAGATTCCCGGCAAGCCGCGATTCCAAATCCCCGAAGATTACCCTCGCATCGTCGATTTTATTAATCCGGCACAGATTTATGAGAAGGAGTGCATCGACGTTGTTCAGCCATCTGGACGGAGGTTCGGGCATAGACATATAAATAGTACGTGCACGAATTAATTTTTCCTCTGCATCACGCGACCGGTGCATTTGCGTCAGCAGCCATCCTTTGTAATAGAAATTTGTTTCGTCATACTCAATATCTCTTCCCCGTGCAAGAGCAAACTCATTCGTGGATGCGTTCATTGCCTCCCGGGATTCATCAAATCGCCCGACCTCCAGCAGGGTTCGGGATAAATTACGATATGCAACGGCACGGAATCCCATCGGTGTTACGCCATATATCCGATCGTATAATTCTATCGCCTTGCGGTGTTGTTCCTCGGCAAGATCGTACCTGCCAATAGCTCGTTGTACATTTGCGCTATTGGATACATCGATCGCATAGGTAAGATGGTCGGGGCCGTAAAGACGTTTTGATAATTCGGTCGCTTTTATACGAATGTCGGCGGCGGCCCGGAGATTTCCTACTTGACGATAAACACTTGCAAGGTGATTCATAGTACGGTATTGTACTTCCGGATCTGCATCATCCCGCTTTTGGATTTGGATATAAAGAGGTTCGAGAAGTTCAATGGCATTTATGTGGTTTCCTTTGAGGGATGCAACCCATCCGCGATTTGTTTGAATTGTCGCATAATTATTCCACGGGGCTTCCGGATAATCCAGGGCCGATTCCGCTTCCAATAACAGACTTTTCGCAATGTGTAATCTATCCGGACTCATCTCAAGCCATGCCCGCTGACTCAGTGCCATTGCAAGATCCACTGGCCGTTCTTCCCGATATTCACGCGCAAGTTCAACCGCCGCATCGAGCAGTTCTCTTGCCCGTTCGGTCAGGTTCTGCTGTGCATAGACTCTTCCGATGGTAACCAGCATATCGAGCCGCTCCTCCGGCGGAGCGGAACGAGGATCGAGTGCGCGGCTAGCGCCAAAAGCAAGCAGTTCTTCGGTATCGGGGAGTTGATCACGCGGACGGCCGGGTTCCGCAGCACGGAACAGGTCAATAAGAAATTCCCGCAGGGATTCTGCGCGTTTCAGGGCATGTTCCGTTTCAGCTAATGCGATGTTTGCCCGTTCGGCTTCACGCTGCGCCTGCTCCAATGCATCGCCCACGCGTTCGGCATACACGGTAACGGTGATGATATATCCCATTAACAAAGTCATTATAATGGTGACAGCGGCAACCGGACCTTTGTTGCGTCTTATTAATTTGGACGATCGATACATCAACGTACCGCGCCGGGCCTGAACCGGACGGTGAGCGAGGTATCGATCGATATCATCTATAAACCCTTCTATCGACAAATATCGTAACTCCGGTTCTTTTCGCAATGCTTTCAAAACGATGTGATCGAGATCCCCGCTTATCATTCTGCGGACCCGATCCGATTTTATTTTCATCGACGGTTTTACAGGATCGTTATCGATTATTTTTGCCTCGAAATCCCTTATATTATTTCCGGTACGTTCGAAGGGAAGCGTGTGGGTCAACAGTTCATACAATAATACGCCAAGTTGATAGACATCGACCGCGACGGTCGGGCGATCACCCTTTATCTGCTCGGGTGCTGCGTACTCGGGTGTCATCCATCGCCGGAAACCTGTTTGCGTTTCGGTAGCCGGTACATCCGATCCCTCTTCCATTAGACGGGCAATACCGAAATCCAGCAGCTTCACTTCGCCCTCTTCCGTAATGAGTATGTTCGATGGTTTTATATCGCAATGAACGATAAGGTTCCGGTGTGCATGTTGAACTGCTTCGGCTATTTTTTTAAATAATCGCAGCCGGTCGGGTACCGATAAATTCCGTTCATCACAATATTGTATAACCGGTTTTCCTTCGACGTATTCCATGACCAGGTATGGAAGATTCTCCTCATCGTCAAAACCGGATTTTGTAACGCCTCCGTCGAGTAAACGTGCGATGTTCGGGTGATTTAACGATGCGAGCATCTGGCGTTCGGCACGAAAGCGCCGGCGCATATTGTCGGTATCGAGATCTGAATGTAATAACTTGAGAGCTGCCTGTTGTTCGAACTGCCCGTCTGCACGTTCCGCTAAAAAGACACGTCCCATACCGCCATGAGCAATTTCCCGAATTATCCGGTAATTCCCGATACGTTGAAATTCTTTAACTACCTCCCTTTCGGTAGATTCATCGTCGGATGCGAATGATAATAATGCATCACCGGCGGATGATTGCAGAAATGATTGTAAACCCGGGTAGTGTCGAAGTAGGGTCTCAACCTCTTGCCGTAATGCTTCGTCATGACCGCATGTTTTTTCGAT
>PWJF01000270.1 GCA_003560935.1 Ignavibacteriales bacterium | reverse complement strand
CACAATTCTCTCTGTTAAGGTCGTCAATGGTCTTGACGAAGCAATTCTTCATATAGAAAAATACGGAAGCGGACATACCGATACGATCGTGACGGAAAATATACATTCCGCCGAAACGTTTGTACGCACCGTTGATTCAAGCGTGGTGCTCGTTAATGCATCGACGATGTTCAACGACGGCGAAGAGATCGGACTCGGCGCGGAGATAGGTATATCGACGGAAAAATTACATGCACGCGGACCGATGGGATTAAAAGAGTTGACATCGTATAAGTTTGTAATTTACGGGAACGGACATTGTAAAAAATCATAACGAAAGATTACCATGAAAGAAATTGAAGAGTTTTACCGGGAATGATTCCAACAAGCTATTGATAAACGGAAACGGTTTAACGGTCGACGTATAGGTTCTGAGTTGAAGTTTCCGTTTGTGAAAGAAGACGGGTACGCAGTCGAACGTGGTGATCTCGATTCATTGTGGGATTATCTCGGGAAGCATGGATGGGATGTCATCACCGATCCCTCTACCGGGCAGCGGATCGCTGCCGAAACACCGGGAGAATTTAATAATACGGTCGCACGCTCGGAGACCGGACATTGCCTGATTGAATTTTCGTTAGCGCATACGGAAAATCTTCACACTTTGCAAAAGATGTACAAGGATCTGGAAGCAGCCCTTACTGCTTTTTCCGATGACTCGAAAACGTATTTTCTATCTGTCGGCATGCACCCGCTTGAAAAACCCGGGGAACACCTCATGGCAAAAAAGAGCAGAAACCTGTTCTGGGATACATTATTCGGATCGAATAGAATTGTTCCGCCGGAAGCGGGATCGGATGTTCATTTGTTCGCTTTAAGCGCGGCGAATCAGGTACACATCGACGTCGATCCCGAAGAATCCATCAAAGCGGTGAATGTGTTAAACGGCTTTGCAGGTGCGCAGATCGCGCTTACCGCTAACTCAAATGTCTGGCAAAACGGTGTCGCCGATCGCGCACAATGTCTCGGAGAGTTGTTCTGGGATTGGTGGCTCGGCGATCAGCGCGACAGGGCGGGAGTACCCGAACGGCGCTTTGCCTCGCTCGAAGATTATGCCGAATGTATCGGCGAGTATTCACCCGTGTTTGTACGCCGCGGCGAGACTGTAATCGGTCTTACGGATTATGAAACATTTAAAGAATATTACGACGGCGACGATGTGAAACATGGAATCGATACCGGCGGCAGACGTGTCGAGATTACACCTGAAAAAGAGGATATCTCGCTGCACAACACCTTTTTCTGGCACGATGCCCGGATATCGCGTTACTTTACCATAGAAAATCGGCTGAACGATCAGCAACCCTACGATGAAATGATCGTCATACCGTCACTTACATTGGGACTTATCGAAAATCTTGATGAAGCGCATGATTATTTAATGCAATTCGATTGGGATGCGGTCAGGGCAATGAGAGACAAAGCGATACATGACGGGTTCGATGCTTCAGTCAACGGAACCGCGGTCATCGATCAGTGTAAAGACATGCTCGTTATAGCCGAACGTGGTCTTGCAAAACGAAGACTCGGAGAGGAAAAATATCTGGAACCGTTACGCCACCGTCTTTCACGAAAAGAAAATCCCGCAGTCAGGGCTGCGAAGTTGTTCCGGTCGAATGGAATCGAATCTTTTATACGGGAAATGCGGATTTAATTTTACTTATGATACGACTTGACCGCGTAACGAAAAAGTATCCGGGTAATGTCGTCGCCGTCGACGATGTTTCGCTGGAGATTCAAAAGGGTGAAACATTTGTTCTTGTCGGTACAAGCGGGTGCGGCAAAACGACAACGATGAAGTTGATCAACCGTTTGGTCGATCTTACATCGGGTACGATATTGCTTGACGGCGAGGATATTAGATCAATGGATAGCTATTCGTTAAGACGTGCGATCGGATATGTTATACAGAACGTCGGATTGTTCCCCCATTTTACGATTGAACGCAATGTCGGCGTCGTACCGGAATTAATCGGATGGGAAAAGAATAAAATACGTAAGCGTGTAGGAGAACTGTTAGATATGGTCGGGCTTGATCCGGAACAGTTTGCATTCCGATATCCGAATGAGCTCAGCGGCGGGCAGCAGCAACGCATCGGCGTGGCGCGTGCACTCGCCGCCGATCCCGATGTTATTCTCATGGATGAACCGTTCGGCGCCCTCGATCCCATTACACGCGAAACATTGCAGGATGAACTTTCTCCATTGTGGGATCAGCTCGATAAGACGGTTGTTTTCGTCACGCATGATATTTTCGAAGCGGTAAAGATCGGCGACCGGATCGGTGTGATGAATAAGGGTCAAATACTGCAATCAGGTAAACCGGGCGACGTGATTAAGAACCCAAAAAACGAGGTGGTCGCATCATTTTTTGCACAGCACAGGTTTCAGCTTGAATTGCTGACAACGCGCATTGAGCATATTGTGGAATCGTATAATGAGAAGCATCTAAAGCGAGAAAAGGATTTACCGGCATTGCAATCGAACGACAGCCTGATCGATGCGATGGATGCATTGAAAACATCCACACATCAAATGGTCCCGGTATATGATTCGAAAAAACGGTACCTCGGTATCGTTACCCGGAAATCCGTAACAAAAGAAATATCGAATCTCATTGAAAATTAATTTGTCTGAAAAATGATAGATTTTGTAATACAGTCATATCCGGAAATAATAGAGCGGACAATAGAGCATCTCTATCTCACGGCAATAGCGGTGGGTGCCGCTGTGATAGTCGGAATACCGACGGGAATTTTGCTGACGAGAACAAGACATGTATCCGGTCCCGTTATGGGTGTCTCAAGCGTGATACAGACTATTCCCAGTCTTGCTCTTCTCGGATTGATGATCCCCCTTTTCGGTATCGGTGTCGGTGCAGCGATCGTTGCATTATTCCTGTACGCATTACTGCCGATATTAAGAAACACCTTTACCGGTATAAGCGGCGTCGATAAAGCTGTAATCGAAGCCGGGCGAGGTATGGGGATGACCGATAAACAGTTATTGTTAAAAGTACAGTTGCCGTTAGCCGTCCCGGTGATTATGGCGGGTGTGCGGACATCGACCGTTATTAATGTAGGAGTTGCGACGCTTGTCGGACTTATTGGAGCGGGCGGACTCGGTATCCTGATCTTTCAGGGAATTGCGATGGTGCGCTCTGATCTGATACTTGCCGGTGCAATACCCGCGGCAATGCTTGCGTTGGTTCTTGATTTTATCCTTAGTAAAGCCGAAAAAAAACTTTCTCCCGGAAGAAAGGGTGATCGACAATGAAAACTATAATTATATTGCTGTCCGGTCTTATCGTGTTTTCGGGATGCGATTTGCGAGATGCCGACACGATCCGCATCGGTTCGAAAAATTTTACCGAGCAGGTTATTATCGGTGAGATAATGGCAATTATAATCGAAGAGAATACCGATGTACGGGTCGACCGTCGGTTTAACCTTGCCGGCACGATGGTCTGCTTTAATTCACTCCGGACCGGTGCACTCGATATTTACGCCGAATATACGGGCACGGCGTTGTCTGTGATACTGGAAGAAGACTTGCTATCGGATCCGGACGAGGTGTTTGAGCTTGTTAAATCGGAATACTTCACACGCTGGAATTTATACTGGCTTGAACCGTTCGGATTTGACAATGCATACACGCTGACCATGCGTCGAAGCCATGCCGGGGAATTGGGTATTAATACGGTCAGCGATTTGATCGAACACGCTGGTGAGATGACGGCGGGATTCGATGCGGAGTTCTTAAATCGCAGCGACGGATATCCCGGCTTGCGCGAACATTACGGACTCGAATTCAAAGATCGGCCGCGTCAAATGGATCCCGGCTTAATGTACCAGGCCGCTGCGGAAGAGAGGGTGGATGTAATTTGCGGATTTGCTACCGACGGCAGAATTCCGGCACTCGATCTTGTGATCCTTGAAGACGATAAGGATTTTTTCCCTCCATATCACGCCGCTCCCGTTGTCCATGGCAATGTGATCGAGAACAAACAGGAGATTGTTGATGTCTTAAGAAGATTACACGGTTTGATTGACGATGAAACGATGCAAT
>PWJF01000566.1 GCA_003560935.1 Ignavibacteriales bacterium | reverse complement strand
TTTGAATCCGAATGATGCGCTGCTCGCATACCGTGCTCTCGGTGCCCGCTATATCGCCGGAGTGCACTGGGGTGCGTTCGATGTAACGGATGAACATCTGGATCAACCGCCTAAGCAATTGATCAATGATGCAGCTTCTCTCGGAATAGATCAAGGCGCATTATGGCTTTTCGCACTCGGAGAAACCAGAGTCATACCATAGAGGATGTATCGTTTCGCCCGGTTGTTATTCTGATACTTTTTTCTCTTTGGCTGCTTTTAAACCGAGAGTATAGATACGAAAATAATGAATACTCCCGTTAAGCATAGCAAGGATCGTAATGATAAGCATTACTTCTTTGTACGGTAACATCAGGAGATACATTATGAACGTCGCGACGGTAAGTGCCCCCGATATGGTCGCAACTCTGCTTGATTTTGTCACTACGCCTTTCCCTGATAAATGTGCCGCAAAACTAATATGTAAAATTTCGCGGCTCAGAAGAAAATACACAAATCCAACCGGCAGGTCTGTGGTAAACGCGAGTGAAAATCCGATCACCAGCCAGCATAGAATGTCCGTTGCATAATCGAAAAATTTACCGAACTCTGTTTCCTGATGCACTATTCGAGCGACGACTCCATCGAATAAATCAGTAACACCTATAAGAATGATTCCAAGGAGTGCGACCGTGGTATCACCGATATTCAAACCATACACAAACAACGGAAGAAAAATAACGAGACGTGATGTCGTCATGATGTTTGGAATCGTCATTATTACCGGAAGCTTTTTAAATATTGCCGTCTGTGTTGTTAAAACCGGATTTGTCTGATCGCCGATAGACAACCGCCAACCGACAATCACAATCGGGGTGATAGCGATTAACACAAGAAACCAGATCGGAAACTGAAATGTCAATCCCAGTAATGCGAGTAAATAGATTCGCGGTGCACGACCGATTACTACTGCACCGATGTATTTCGGCAGGGGATAACCCGACAACGGCGCCAGCAAACGGAGGGGGAAAAATGGTATCGGTGTAAATGCCGCAACGGAAATTGCCGTAAACGGCGCTTTGCGGAACCATTCGATTGGTTTATGAACACCGGGACGTCGTAATAGGCCGTGTATCTGCGGTATGTTACCGATTGCTTTTACCGTTTGGTAATTAGCGACCTCGGAGATCAGCAATGCGCCAAGTACAACACCGGTCACCGTCCATGGATTAAAAAACTGTGCAACATATAACAACGGCGCTTCCTGTGGTAGAAAACCGACAAGGTATTGTGCAGGAAGTGTCCATAGGAAAAGAGCTATTAACAGTTCTAATTTATCTGCAAGTGCAGGTATGAACTGATCGATCGCTTCGGTTAATTCCTCAAACCCTTCCTGGACGCCGAGCAATAATAAGGCAGCAATTAACAGAAGTGGAGTTTTCATTATGTTCGAAAGTATAAACAATGATAATCAAATGTATAGAATTTACCAAAAAAAATCACTATTTTTGGAAAATTAGATTATTTTAGGTATTATACGTTGGGTGGCTTGAAAGAAAAAATGGGAGACAGTAAAGAGTCTGCAAAATTATAATTATATCCGAATAATCCGTTAATTCATAAACTATGCAATAGATTTATTTAACAAAATGATGTCATCTACCATTGACAGGTTACTATTCTCGATTCTTTTTTTAATTCCAGTCTTTTGTACTTTTGAAATTTCCGCACAGGACAGACCGGTCGTATACAGCGAACGGGCTGATGCATATTTTCATAATGGTATCGCGGCATACGAAGAAGGAAATTATCGTTCAGCATTTCAGGAATTTGAGCACATTCTCGATATCGGCGATGTAACCCAACGAACGACTGCAGCATATGTTATGTCGGCTAAATCTATGGTCGAATTAGGTCAATATCGTGAGGCAGTGAGGCGATTGCAACGTTTTCTGGATAGATTTCCCCGATCATTGTATCAGGACGATGCGTACTTCACCCTTGGTGTTGCTCATATGCGCGACCGCAGGTATGAGGATGCATTGTATACATTCCTGCGAGCGGTAGAACACACAGACAAACCGGAATTACGGGGAAATGCCGAGGCGTATCTTGCACGCATCATAAATAACCATATAACGCTTCGGGAGTTGGAAGATATTTACGATGAAACCCGTGGTGAGTTTGCGCGCGGTTTCCTCGCGCTTGCACTGTCACAACGATATTTAGAACGGGGAAGTGTCGCCACGGCAAGAACTATACTTGAAAAAGCGGTACAAGAGCATTGGCAGCATCCGCTTATCGGTGAACTCCGCACGCTTCTGGATAATCTGGAAGAGGGAATTACCATGAAGATCGGTGTTATCCTGCCGTTGTTTAACAACCAACCGGATGAACCGTTCCAGGAGCTTGGGAGGGAACTCCTTCGGGGGATACAGTTTGCTGTCGATGAGCATAACGCCGAATCCGGGATAAAAATTTATCTTGATGTCCGCGATTCCCGTCGCCAACCGTCTGTCGCCGCCCGGCATGTCCAGGAACTTGTTAACGATAACGAAGTGGTGGCAATTCTTGGTCCAATTTTCAGCGACGAAGCTTTCGCTACCGCTGGCGTAGCCAATGCGCGCGGCGTACCTCTTATTACCCCGACAGCAACTGCTAATCATATTGCGGATATTGGGCGGTATGTTTTTCAAATCAACCCGGATTACCGGAATCGGGGCAGAGCGATGGCACGCTTCGCCGTAGAACAGCTTGGGTATTCAACGCTCGGTGTTCTTGCTCCGGTTGATTCACACGGGCAGGATATAGCCGAAGGATTTATCGAAGAAGTGAATCGACTTGACGGCGCCTACATCGCCGTCAGTGAATGGTATCGTACCGGTGCGACAAATTTCAGGCAGCAGTTTTATAACATAAGAAAACGCGGCTTGCAGGATTCATTGCATCTATACATATCATTCTCCGGTGGTATCGAGCAATCCGACATTATGAAGCTCGCAAGCCAGGGTGTTGAGCTTGCCTTAATTGATTCGTTGCTGGAAAAAGAAAGTGCGGTTCCGGTGATTGAATTACTCGGTGTAGACGGTCCCCGTATCGCTGATTCACTGGGTATAAATGTTATAATAGGCGATTTATATGCAGATAGTCTCGAGATACCGGTCGAATCGATCGATGCGATGTTTTTACCGATCACCTCAAAGGATGAGATGGGTATAGCATCCGCCCAGATAGCTTATTACAATGTGCGGACACAGTTGCTTGGATCCGGAGAATGGAATGATATCCTTGCACTTGAAGAAAACCGTCGATATGTCAACGGTGTTTATTTCACCTCCGATTCATTCTGGGATACCAATGATTCAACTTTTATCAAGTTCTTTGATGCATTTGTAAAAAAAATGCGAAGCCGTCCGACACGGAATACACTTATGGGATATGATACGGCTAAACTCCTGTCAATGTTGATTCAGGAGGGTGCTACGAGTCGCGACGGTATAGCCGCGGCGTTGTCGTCGGGTATCTTTTACCGTGGTATTCACTCACCGATTGTGATGGGAAGGAACAGAGTAAACGCAGCAAAAAATGTATTGCGATATATGGCCGGCGAAATAATAAAAGTAGACGAAATAATTCTGGATTAATTGTTTTTTAATTAATGAGCGAAGCGAATTAATACTATGCAGAAAACGACACACATCCCGACTGTCCTATCCACAGATTTTACAGGTGTTGAACGAATTGCCCGCGGTAAAGTACGGGATATGTATCAGGCGGGTGCGAATCTTCTCATTATTACCACCGACCGGATCTCCGCTTATGATGTTGTCATGAATGAAGGAATTCCCGGCAAGGGTAGAGTGCTTACGCAAATTTCTGTTTTTTGGTTTAACCGTATGGGCGACATCGTCCCGAACCATTTGATCAGCACGGACGTAGACGACCTGCCTGAGGTGTTTCGTCAATACCGGGATCAACTTGAAGGAAGAAGTATGCTTGTGAAAAAGGTACAGACGATTCCGATCGAATGTGTTGTCCGTGGTTATATTTCCGGCTCCGGGTGGAAGGAATATAAAGCAACCGGAACAGTATGCGGTATTTCGCTGCCTGCAAACCTCCGCGAATCCGA
>PWJF01000053.1 GCA_003560935.1 Ignavibacteriales bacterium | reverse complement strand
TATATAACCGATAGTCGCGTTAACGAGAACCACGGCGAGGATAACAAAGGTATCGATCCAGTGTTCCATCGCGGCGGTAATACCGGCGGCAGCGATCAATACATAAATTAAAACATTATGGAAGTGCAGCAGAAAGCGCATCAACTCGCTTCGTTTTTTCTTCTCCGGAATCCTGTTCTCCCCGTATTCTTCCAACCGTTTTTTCACTTCATCTTCGCTGAGTCCTTCATCCGCCGATGTTGACAATTGTTCGAGTACGGACTCAACGTCCATGCTGTGCCATTTTTTGTTTTTTCCCTGTCCCTGTTCAGACATCCTGTATATATCTCTCTGATTAGATGATTTATTGTGTATTCACAGTGTATCGGTTGATACGATAGAATATAAAATGTTTAAGAATATACTATATTTAGGTGTTTATATCTAATGATTGGAAATATTTGTTCTTCCAAAAAAAGAACGAGAGCGAGACCGTGAACGGTCACGCCGGAAGAAAACCATGCCGCTTACGGTATCCCGTATCAATTGAAAAATATAATGAATTTGAACGGGACAAGGCCGCTGAAGCAGCTTTGGAAAATAGCCCTGCGAAGCGGGAAGTGTAGCTGTATTCGTAGTGTGATGCTTCAGCATCACACACTTCTCAGCACCCGGATAGTAACCACTATATCAATAGCCCAAATACCGTACATGCTGCAACGATTACAAACGAATTAAATGCATTCTGAAAGTTTTCATCGGTTCGGTTCATGAATGTATCTTTTTAGTACCCTTTTGCAAAATCAACAAATAAATTGTTTCTCTTATTCGATTTAATTAACCTGTGTGCCGTAAGAAAGCTGTCTATGACGTCCTGAATATCAGTCACAGCCGATTGATGCGGCGAGATGAAAACCTTTGGATTATCCCAGAGTGGCGATGCTTCCGGCAGCGGTTCTACATCAAATACATCCAACACTGCATATAAAACACTGCAATTATCTATCGCTGCAATTAAATCACCGGTAACGACAGATTTTCCTCTCCCGACATTTATAAACAAAACATCGTGAAAATGATCAAAGAATTGCCTGTCTAATAATCCCCTCGTCTTTTGTGTTAACGGCAAAGTATTAATAATGCAGGAAATCCGATTTGCCATCGTGTTTAGTTCATTGAAAGTGATGCATTCTGAAAAAGATCCGCCGGGCGAGCTTCCTTCTGTATTTACGCCAACGACTTTTATTCGCATGGTATATAATATGCGTGAGATACCCTTCGCCATCTCACCCGTTCCGAGTATGAGGACCGTTTTATCCCTAAGACTTTGAGGATGAGTACATTCCCATCGTTTCAATTTGTTGTTCTCATAGATTTTGAACGTATCTTGAAAAAAGTTCAGAAAATGACAGAGACAGAACTCTCCCATTTTGAAGCCCAAATTTCCGACCGTTCTCGTTAGAATCGTCGTATTGCTTATATCTTTTCTTTCAAGAAACCCTTCGGCACCGGCGCCGAATGAATGTATCCATTTAATGCCGGATATATTAATTTCGTCCGGTAACGAAAACGCCGCCAGGCAATCCGTCCATTCGATATCCCCGGGAGCGGGTACCTCTGCATATTTAATATCGAACTCTTTTCCGATTTCCTTAATCGCGCTGAAAAACTCTTTGCCTAATCTTCCGGTGGTGAGTATTTTTATCATAGCATAGTTCCATTTTGTATAACTATTTCGTGACACTAAATACTGCACTTTCTACTGCAATACCTCCACCGCTCTCCGGTACGCATCTTCCGTACCGAAGCCATCGCGGTATGTAGTTCGAATAATACGTTCACGCGGTATTCCGGTCAGATTGTCATAATCGCAGTCGTCTATCACGACGTAGTCGGTCACGGATGGATTATAGGTAAGCCATGCGAGGATTTCTTTTCCGCGGTGGCTGCGCCGGGGTTCACCGTCCGACACATATGGCGTCACACCGATGATTGGGGGGTTTTTCACACCACCCGCTTCCAATATCGTCACAAGCTCCGTAACGGAGCTTGTCAGACGCCACGAAGATGTCACAACGATCAACGCATCCGATACTTCGATCAGCCGGTTGAGATTACGTACGGCGGCTGCGTCGAAAATGGTATGCTCGTCATGTCCTTTATTATTGTCTATCGTCTCGTTTAAACCGTTATTAATGGTTATCAGTACACCTTCTATATCAAGGAAAATAATTTTCATCGTAAATATTCACTCAGTATAGATGTCTTTAACTACTCTTTTCACAAAATAAGTGTTGCAAATAACAGGCCAATATTTGTTTTGGAAAAAAGCAGGGTATATACATTTCGGGGTGTGATATTTATCTATATAATATCGGAGTGAAAAACTGCTGTAATTAATACAAAAGTAAGGTAAAAATTACCATGTAGCCCGCTCAAGCTCATTTTTTAAATAATTTATCCTGTCCACCGGTGTCGGGTCGACTACATTGAGCATCGCGAGATAATAGCTCACCCAATCGCCGAGATGAATTGCCGAGAACATCCGGGCAAGACGTCCCTCACCGCGGGAAGGTACTTCGATAAAAGCATCGGGAGTATTTTTGAGCACCTCTTTGGTGATCGCCAAACGCTGTACAACCCGCGTATGATCGTCGCGGTCTTTGAGAAGTATGATAACGAATTTCTTTAAAACTTCGGCCGGATTTTGCCAGCCGACGATCTCGTTGTGACTTAACTCGGGAAAGAGCCCACGGTAGGCAAGATGCTTCGCGTTTTCGTTTATCTGTCCCCGCCAGCGTACACTTACCGCTTCGAGCAAATTTGTCGATGACCAGACAACGACCGGTTTACCGTGTAATCGTTTCGCGATCGAATACGGCAGGTTCCTGTCGGTCATATCGACCGATTCACCTGAAAGGGTCTTCAGCACTGTTATCGTTTCTGTAACTTCATTTTCATCCGTTTCCACAAACCCCATTTTCCCCAGCGCGAAGAGCAGCGGGAAAAACGAGTATCCGAGCGCAGCACGGGGTTGTAATCCGCCGGGGATAATAATAGTTTGATGCTTCAACTCCTTTGCTCTTTTTGCAACCTCGCCCCCCGATGTGATACAGAGAACACGTGCCTTTTGCTCTACCGCCTGTTTGTATGCTTCGAGCGTCTCCTCGGTATCTCCCGAATAACTCGAAATAATGACAAGTGAAGAACGGTCGACGAACGACGGCAGCGTGTAATGACGGTTGACTACAAACGGTACGCGCAGTTGTTTCGAGAGATAGGTCCGCAACAGATCTCCGCCGATCGCCGACCCCCCCATTCCCGCAAGCACGATATTGGTAATATTCTTTCTGTTGGTTGACGGCTTAAACTTCTTTCCGATCGCGACGGCTTCTTCTACCTGTTCAGAAAAACCACGGATCTTGCCCCGCATGTCCTGGGGATCGAGTTTTTTAATGGTTTCTTGTGGTACCATGTTGATGGTTACGTGTTTTGTGTTTTGAGTTTGTGGGCTGACCTCTGACCTCCGGCCTCTGGCCTCACCCGATCGGCACATCCGGCAGCTTGGTCTTCAACGTTTCTTTCATGTATGCGAACACTTCTTCCGGCGTTCCCATGGTCAGCGCTCTGCGGCTGATCTTTGCCGCCTCCCGATAGCTGATTGATCGTATGATCTTTTTAACCTCAGGTAGCACCGACGGTACCACGCTGAGTGAATCGATTCCCATACCGACGAGCAAAATGGTTGCTATCGGGTCACCCGCCATCTCACCGCACATTCCCACATGGATTTTACGCTTATGCCCGTTGTCGATCGTATGTTGTATCATACGGAGAACTGCCGGATGAAATTCCTGAAAAAGTTTTGTTATGGTTGGATTGCCGCGATCGACTGCAAGCAGATATTGAATAAGATCGTTCGTTCCGATGCTTAAAAAATCGACGAGACGGGCGATCTCTTTTGAAAGAATTGCAGCGGAAGGCACCTCTATCATTGCGCCGATTTTCAATTTTTCATCAAACGGAATATTCTTTGTGCGTAATTCCTCCCTTACATCGTTAATGTGGTTTATCGATGCGGTAACTTCCGAGACACCCGAGATCATCGGCAGCAGGAGCTTCACATTCTTTTTTGTG
>PWJF01000381.1 GCA_003560935.1 Ignavibacteriales bacterium | reverse complement strand
GTCCCGACCTCCCGTAAGAAACTCAATTATGCGTTATCAGAAGAAGAATGGATTGTCCACGAATTAGATAATAGACCTGACAGGTTTATCAAACCCGTCAGGTCTAAAGGCAATAATTTCATCACCTCTCCGGCACCAGATAAATCTCAACCCTCCGGTTCTGTGCTTTACCTTCCTGCGTATCGTTCGATGCGATGGGGTGATACTTGCTCATTCCGACCGCCTGCATACGTTCAGGAGCAACACCCACTTCTTCAAGAACTCTAACCGTGTGTGTTGCGCGGTGGATGGACAACTCCCAGTTCGAAGCATATATACGGGGGAAATCGGGGATGATCATTCGATCGTCGGTATGTCCGACGATGCGTATCGTTTTATTTCCGTCTGCCTGCAACCTTTGTACGATTGCTTGCAGTTTTGCTTTATTTTCATCGCTGATGTGTGCACTGCCCGATTCGAAGTGAATTCTCTCGACCATTTCTACGGTGAGCTTATCTTCAAGTTGGGCTATTTGCTGTTCAAGCTGTTCTACCTCGCTCTCTAATGCCGTGCGCTCTTCACGTACCTGCCCCAGTTCGTCGGAGGCGGGTCCAAGCTGCCCGAAATAGAGATACAGAAGCAGAATTAAAAAAATACCTGCTGCCACGAGGGCATATATTGTGGGTGACTGCATGAAATCCCTCCTTTTAAATTAAGTGATTATATGTACTACCCACACTATTATATAGCATACTTCTTTTATGCAAAAAAGTCAATATTCATAAACTTTTGAATTTGTTCCTGTGTTTTATATATTACACGTGATAAGGTAATACGTTCCCCCGATAGCTATCGGGAGGGCAAAACCATTAGAATAATTTAATAAATTTAGGCAGGGGAATGTCTCGGGTTGTTCACTTCATTATAATTACGCTGTTGATCGGTTGTGCTGGACACCTCACGCTTGATGCACAAACACAACAGGATGACCGCACACTGTTTCGTATGGCACAGCAATACGAGCGGGGCGGCGACTACCGCAATGCCTCCCGTATATACGAACGCCTCTATGATAGAGATCCCGAAAACTTCTCATATTTCGACGGATATCGCCGGATGCTGATGCAACTGCGGGAGTATGACAAAGCGATTTCCATGACCGAAGAGCGCCTTGAACGGAATCCCCGAGATGTTAATCTTCGCAGCATTCTCGGGGGGATGTACTACCGCGCCGAAATGCGCGAAAAGGCATTCAAATTATGGGAGGAAACACTTGAACGTGAACCGCGGAATATGGTAGCTTATCAACAAGTGGCGACCCAGATGATTGAAAACCGCTTGTTGGATCAGGCAATCGAGGTGTACAAACTCGGTCGTGAAAAAATCGGGCAACCTCACCTTTTTGCAAACGATCTCGCATTTCTCTATGCATCGACAATGAATTACCGGGGTGCTACCCGTGAATATATGTTGATCCTTGAGCATATGCCGCAGCAGTTGAGCTTCATTCAATCGCGCATGTCGATGTACGTCCTCAGAAACGACGGACTGGATCAGGCAATCGAAGTAGCGGAGGAAATAACCGGCAAGAACCGGAACAAGCTGCAGTTTCAGCGATTGTTAGCATGGCTATACCGCGAGGGGAAAGACTTTGAACAGGCATACGAAATTTATAGACACATCGACCGGTCGCAAAATGCACGAGGTGCCGAATTATATTCGTTTGCACAAACCGCTTACCGTGAACGTGAATATGAAATAGCGGCGCGTACCTACCGCGATATACTCGATCAATATCCCGAATTCGAACGAAAACCCCAGGTTCGGTTCGGATATGCACGTTGTCTTGAAGAAATAAGTCTCAGCTCCGATTCGTTATATAAAGCAGTATATCCCGTGTCACCTCCGTCGGATGATGAACGTATCTCCGAAATGCGGACGTCGTATGACCGCGTTATCGAGGCGTACCGGAGTCTTGTACGGGATTATCAGGGTACTCAGATCGGGGGGGAGGCATTATTCCGGGTCGGTTTGATCCAGTATCACTGGTACTTCGATCTCGACGGTGCGCTTGAAACATTACATGAGGTGGTACGCTTGTACTCGCGCGGCGATATTTACATGGAGGCCCGTGCGGCATTGGGTGAAATTTATATCGTTCGCGGATCGCTCGACGATGCGCTTGTACAATACGATAGGTTGCTTGAATCGCAGCAGGTTTCGGAAGAATATAAAGACCTTGCAACATTACGGCGTGCCGAGATTGCCTTTTATCGGGGACAATTCGATGAAGCGCTCGAGGAAATACGCGAACTTGTGCATAAATCATATTCAAGCTATGCAAATAATGCGATCGAACTGCAAACATTTATTATCGAAAACCGAGAGCCGGCATTACGCGGCGTGCGATCCGACGACGCGCTTGAAATGTACGCGCGTGCGATGCATCAAAAACAGCAGCAGCGTTATTCCGAAGCAATCGCTACGTTGGAGTATATTGTAAATGAATATCCGAAAGCGCTGCTCGTCGACGACGCATTGCTGGCTATCGGCGACCTGAATTTCTCGATGCGGCGGTTCGACGATGCGATATCTGCATATACACGAATACAATCGCTTGAAGACAGATCGATACTGCGCGACCGTGCATTGATGCGCATCGCCGAAGTATTTCATTACGGAACCGGCGAACGCGAGCGGGCAATCGAAGCGTACGAAGATCTGATCATCGACCATCCGCGCTCGATGCTCGCAACCGAAGCCCGGAAGAGGATACGCTTGCTGCGGGGAGACCCGAGCTGATGAAATTTAATATTGATTATTGCCTATTGAATATTGATTAAATTATCTGTAGTTAAAAATAATAAATCAACAATAATAAATAATAAATTGTCAGGGTATGAAATATCGGTTTTTATGTGCAGTTGTTTTTCTGATCGCAGCAATGTTCCCATTAGCATCCCAAGACATGATGCTCATCCCGATGGATCTTCGGCAGAGCGAGCATCTGAGGGCGTACGGCATTGCGTACATGGCGATTGAAAAGCAGATCGACGTCGACTGGCTGTTGAATTACCGCGGCGGATCGTTTTTACTCCAATATCACGACGTGATCGCCCGCGAATGTCGAATCCGAAATGTCTCGTTCGAACGTATCTCAGGCACGCAGGCATCGCAGATATATGCCGAGGTGCAGGCGGAGGATTCGAACATGGATGTTGTGCGGTGCGAGACCCCTCCGAAGATCGCTGTGTATATTCCACCGGGATTTCAACCCTGGGATGATGCCGTCACGCTGGCTCTTGAATATGCCGAGATACCGTATGATCACATTTTCAATAAGGAAGTACTCAATGGTGAGATCTATGAATACGACTGGCTTCATCTGCATCATGAAGATTTTACCGGTCAGTACGGCAAGTTTTACGCGAGTTACTCGAGTGCACCTTGGTACATCGAGCAGGTGCGAAAGTACGAAAATATTGCAGCCGAATTGGGATTCGATAAAGTCTCCGAAATGAAACTGGCCGTCACGCTTGCGATCAGGGAGTATATTGCCTCGGGTGGTTTTGTGTTTGCAATGTGTTCGGCAACCGATACATTCGACATTGCACTCGCGGCAAAGAATGTCGATATAGTCGATGTAATGTATAACGGCACGCCTCCCGATCCGAATTTTAACGATAAACTGGATTTTTCACAAACCCTGGTGTTTGAAAATTTTGAGGTTGAGGAGAATCCGCTGCGCTATGAGTTCAGCAATATCGATATTCCGCCCACCGATATGGGCCCGAGCGTACCCCGCGAGGCGGATTACTTTACGCTCTTTGAATTTTCAGCAAAGCACGATCCCGTACCGACTATGCTGACACAGAATCACGTGAACGTGATATCGGGATTTATGGGACAGACCACAAACTTCGATGAACAATTTATTAAACCCCATATCGTTATCATGGCTAAACGGGAGGGAAGCCGCGAGGTGAAGTATCTCCACGGTCAGCACGGACGCGGCACATTTACGTTCTACGGCGGTCACGATCCCGAAGATTATCAACATGCAGTCGGCGATCCGCCGACCGATCTCTCGCTGTATCCGAATTCACCCGGATACCGGCTGATTTTAAACAATCTGTTGT
>PWJF01000403.1 GCA_003560935.1 Ignavibacteriales bacterium | reverse complement strand
GGGCTCTGCACAGGCATAAAACGTCAATTATTAACCTTTACAGAAGAATGGGTATTCTTTCAGAGAAAATAGAAGAGTTTTAATATAATGGAAAAGAGAATTAATATGAAAAAAGTCGCTTACTATCTTGTATTTCTTGCTGCAGCAGGCGCGTCTTTGTTTGCTGTTGCCCGGCTCAATTCGCAGCTTCGTTTGGAAGATGAAACGATCACGTTCGATCGTGACGGCATTCTGTTTCAGGATGTCGTCCTCGTTGACTCCCGCGGTAACCGTGCAACCATAAGCGGCAACATCTTTACCGCTGATTTTTCAGATTACCGGTTTGAACTCGATATCCGGTCGACCAACTTCATGTTAATGGATACGGCACGGCGGCATAACGATACCTTCTACGGACGAATTATTGTAGACAGTGATATACGCATTCGCGGAGATCAACACCTTCCCGTTATCAATGCCGACGTTGGTTTTAAGGAAGGTACCGATATTACAATATTCGTTCCCGAACAGGATCCTGAAGTCATTGAACGGGCAGGTATCGTTGAGTTTGTAAAGATGGATGAACACCACCAACCGGTTCGTGAGGCCGATGAAGTTCCCGATACCTTACGTAGTAGAGTACAGGGCATTGATCTGACAGCAAACATCGATGTCGATTTGCAAACAAGAGTTCGTGTGATTATTGATGAACAAGCGGGAGATTATCTCCAGGTGAGGGGAGGAGGGACATTGAGCTTCGGTATCGACAGGAGCGGGCTGCTAAGTCTTGCCGGCAGATATGAGATAACCGACGGGGCGTATCAAATGACATTTTATGAAATTGCACGACGACGATTTGATATTCGAACAGGAAGCAATATTATGTGGACCGGCGATCCGATGGAGGCGAAAATCGACATAACTGCAATGTATACTGCCCGTGCGCAGACGGTTGATCTGGTGGCCGACTATATCGCGGATGACCGGCGTCACGAGTTTCGACGTGTCCTTCCGTATCAGGTAATTATGAATATGAAAGGTAATCTGCTTGCACCCGATATCAGCTTCGAACTCGATATGCCCGAAGAGCAGCGGGGTGCGTTAAGCGGTGTGCCGTATCAACATGTACAGAGGATCAATGAAAATGAAACGGAGCGGAATAAGCAGGTGTTTGCACTGATCGTATTAAACAGATTTCTTCCCGAAAATCCGTTCGATCTCGGCGAAGGAGCGGGTATGACGGCGACCGCCCGAACAAGTGCAAGTAAATTACTTACACAGCAGCTCAATACGCTATCGGGACGATATGTGCGCGGTCTCGATATTCGCTTTGATGTAGAATCGTACGAAGTATATACCGCTGAAGGACCGGAAGGTCGAACCGAGTTGCAGTTACAAGTATCGCGAAGATTTCTCGAAGATCGGCTTATCGTCGAGCTTGGCGGTCATTTTGATCTTGAGGGTGAACGTGCAAGGGAGACGGATATCAGTGATATTGCCGGCGATGTGGCGGTCGAGTATATGTTTACCGAAGACGGCCGGTATCGCGTGCGCGCTTTCAGGAAAACCGAGTTTACAACACTGGGTGAAGGCGAAGTTATCTTCACCGGCTTATCGTTTGTATATGCGCGTGAATTCAACCGGTTCGTGGATCTGTTTCGGAGACCGGGTGAAATCGAACCGATACCGGAACCCGAGATAGTCGGTGGAGAAGAACTGGAAGAACAAGAGTGATAATTGTTTTGTGACTATGTTAATGGTTAAGAATCTTATATATATCGTATCAATACCGATCCTGGTACTCCTCATCGCCGGATGCAGCACAACGCGTCATCTTGCAGAAGAAGAAAAATTATATACCGGAGCAAAAGTAAAATTTGAAAAGGAGGACAAAATTTACGACAAGAGGGAAGTACGGAGGGAACTCGAAGAAGTGCTGCGTCCGAGTCCGAATGACAAATTCCTCGGATTATTCCGGCACCGGCTCTGGTTTTATAACATCGCTGGTGAAGATGCCGAAGGCGGAATCAGGGGTTGGATAAGGAGGCGGCTCGGTCAGCCGCCCGTACTGCTTGATCATGCAAATCCGGAAAACACTTCGGTTTTAATGGTCAACCGGATGGAAAATCAAGGCTATTTTAATGCTGAGATCGAATACGAGACCAGAGAGCGGCGAAGAACGGCGAACATCGTATATACCGTTCGGCCAGGTCATCCGTACCTGATTAATAACATAACTTTCCCCGAACCCGAAACGGAACTGACAGAAGAAATACGGCGTGCGGGGGACGAGACGATTCTCAGGGAAGGCGAAATTTTTAAACTTGCCCGTCTCCGTAAAGAACGCGAGCGCATCGACATCCAACTCAAAAACAGAGGATTTTATTTTTTCAATGCCGATTATATTCGCTTCCGGGCTGACAGCACGGTTGGCGAACACAAGGTGAACCTGTATCTTGCGGTACGCGACGGTATTCCGGACGAAGCGAAAAAGAGATACCGGGTCGGAAATATCTTTGTCTATCCGGATTATGCACTCGGCCGGGATGAAACGGCGGCCGATCCCGATACGGTTTTTACGCATGATAAGTATATCATTCAACATAACGGCCGATTTAAGCCGGAGATGTTTACCCGGTTTGTCTTTCTGAATACGGGCGAATATTACAACCGGCAGGATCATGTATTGACCATAAACCGTTTGATGGGACTCGGGACGTTTCGGTTTGTGAATATCCGGTTTCACCAAAATAAGGAAGCGGCGGACGCGACACTCGATACTCATATTTATTTACGGCCGGTATATGAACGGACGCTTCGGGCAGAGTTTCGCGCGGTAAGCAAGTCGAATGACCTTGCCGGTCCGGGGTTGAATATGGGATACCGCAACCGTAACTTTTTCCGCGGAGCGGAATCATTTTCGGTGGATCTCAATTCAAGTTTTGAAACACAACTTGGCGGCAGACGGCGGGGGATGCTCGATCAGTATCATATCGGTATCGAAACGGAACTGCAAATACCGCGTATCATTTCTCCGGTGCCGATATTTACCAGAGAAAGCTTGTTCGTTCCCCGTACACGTATACGGCTGGGATACGAAGTGGTCGACCGGCTTGACGAATTGAGACTCAATTCATTTTCTACGCGATTCGGGTATGTATGGATGAGCGGCAGGTATGTACGACAGGAATTTGATCCCGTCAGCGTTAATTATGTGAGGAGCCGTTTACATAATCCGACCGTTGAGACGGAGAATCAGCTAGATCCAGTTTTTCTTCGCGGACTCGAACCGCAGTTTATTATCGGTTCGACATACTCCTTGTTCTTCAATAATCAGACCGATGCCCGCCGGCGGATTCATGTATATTTTAATTTCAATCTCGACCTTTCGGGAAATACATTACACCTGCTCAATACTCTATTCCGTTCGGATGAAGCTACCGAGGATTCGCCGTTTACATTATTCGGTATATCCTATTCGCAATACAGCCGGGCGGATTTCGATCTGCGATATTATATGAAGACGGGACAGAACTCCAGACTCGTTACAAGAATGATTGCCGGCGCCGGTATCCCGTACGGAAATTCCGCATCGATGCCGTATGTGAAACAGTTCTTTACCGGAGGTACGAACAGTATCCGCGCGTTTCCGGCCCGTTCACTTGGTCCGGGTACGCTTTCGCCTCCGGAAGATGAAAGATCCCGCATCGACCGTACGGGTGATATACGGATTGAGACAAACCTTGAATATCGCTTTCCGCTGGTGAGTATAGTGCGGGGTGCGTTGTTTGTAGATGCCGGTAATATTTGGATGATCCGCAGTGACGGTGCGCGCGAAGGAACGGCATTTAATTTCGATACATTCCTCGGTGAATTTGCAGTCGGCGCGGGCTTCGGTCTTCGTTTGGATGCATCGTTTTTCGTTCTTCGTTTTGACCTTGCGTTTCCGTTGAGAAAACCATATCTGGCGACCGGTGAGCGATGGGTCATCGACGAAATAGATTTCGGCAGCTCTCAATGGCGCCGGGATAACCTGACATTCAATATCGCGATAGGGTATCCGTTTTGAAGTAGATATGCGACGCCCCCTTACGCACAACGATTTGATATTGTATCACTTTTACTGCCTTCCGTCACGGGCAGGT
>PWJF01000499.1 GCA_003560935.1 Ignavibacteriales bacterium | reverse complement strand
TGTTAATCGATATGCCTGCAGCAGCATCACAGAATGATTTCCCGCCATACCGTTGCTTCCCCACACAAAATCGTCATCATGATATAAACCCATGCTTATGTTATACGCTGAAGTGTTATATTCTTCCAGCAGTTCATTACCCTGATCGATTATGCGTTGTTCAATAAGTTCTATATCGGCAGCATCAGTTAAGTTATCACGATGATGCAGCAGTGATACCCAGGCAAGGGGGCGAACGTATTGCCAGACCGGTATACCGACATCAATTTCATGAAAGTTGCGGGCATTCCAGTATTCGTCATTGCCGGTTGTAATATAGAGTTCCGCAGCAGCCCAATCGAACTCATCGCTGAAGTCATCATCGCCGTATTGACCGGTGTGTACATCGGGTGGTTGGACATAATATACTTCGGGATTATCAACGGCCCATTTCCACGCATATTCCGCAGCTTCGAGCGCCTCTTGAGCAAACCCGGGGTCATAATCCTGATATACCCGTGCAGCCACCGCCATCACCGCAGCAAAGTTCAGCGCAGCGCCTGTCGATTTCATA
The DNA here is from genome assembly GCA_003560935.1 of Ignavibacteriales bacterium. Lineage (GTDB taxonomy): Bacteria > Bacteroidota > Ignavibacteria > T3Sed10-11 > T3Sed10-11 > T3Sed10-11. Next base: position 3,595 of record PWJF01000499.1, on the reverse strand, counting down.
ACGACAAACCGTTCCGCAGTCGGTACGTGCGGCATGACGACACCCTGAAATCGCAGCGTCGTCAGCTTGTGATACACACCGCCGTCGTTCGGATCCTGCATGGTTATCATCCAGTCGAGATTCCACCGGGCTTCATCGAGTATGTCCGGTATCTGATTGGATGATTCCGGGATATTCAGATAGAGATTGGTGTAATATTGTGGGAAGTGTTCATATGCCGCAAGAAGGGTGTAGGTACTGATGCCGGAATTGACGACGTACTTGTTATAATCTCCCGCATCGTACCATCCTTTCGGTGAAGAAAATGTGTATCCTTCCGGGCGTTCGGGTGTCGCGGCGGATTTGTGCACGTAGATCACCGTATCGGGATGACCTGCGGGACGATGCCATTTGCCTGCGTGAATCTTCTTCAATTTGGTCGAGGCCCTGTTATAGTACAATGCACGGAGAGCAGCTTTGGAAAGATTGCGGTGTACTTGTTCTTTAATTTTGAAATTATACGATATGCCGACTGTGGGATGGAGAACGTAATACTCTCCCGGAGCGGTAAAGTCAGAGAAATCGGCGATCACAACCATTTCACCAGAGTGCGGCCAATCGTTTGGTTCGCCGGTCTCGCCGGTATAGACAATCTCGCCGGTAGCAGCATCGACAATGTTGAATATATCTCCGTCGCTGCCGGGTATTATTGCAACCTTCGGCGATTCGGGATAAAAACCGAGTTGATTGACTTTAACGGGCTTCTGTGCCATCACGGTAAAGCTGATTATAAAGCATAAAGTTATTGTTATACTTAATCGAATCGAACTTTCGTATACAAAATGTACCATTCTATTCCTCATTACTTAATGAACGTCATTTTTCGGGTAAATTGATTGTGTAATGTTTCGAGCCGGTACATATAGATGCCCGACGGCAAGTGCGATGCATCGAAATGTATTTTATGATATCCGGCAGGTTTTTCTTCATCGATAAGAACGGCAACTTCACGACCGAGTATATCGAAAACACGCAATGTAATGTGACTATTGACCGGTATTGTGTATGAAATCGTTGTTGCCGGATTGAACGGATTCGGATAGTTTTGCTGTAATGCAAATCCACCCGGATGTTCTGAAAAATTTTTAACACTTGTCGGGGGATTGTTTCCACTTCGTATCGATTCAAGCGCTCCCGACACATACACTAACGGTGCATTCCAGTTGATTGCCACTTCATTTGTAGAGTAACTGCACCAATCGTCGAGATAGGAAAGAGCGGGAAGATTGGATGGATAGGCATGGCTCCCGCAGTCCTGCTGATGTGTGGCATGCGGTCCGCCAACGACAAAACCCGGTACCGGGTCTTCGTTGTTATCCGCTGCCGATTGCCGGTGATGAGGATCCATCGGTGTGTGGCTGCCGTAGCCGGTCACAAACGAATAACCCGTCGCATTACGGCCGAGAATATAATCGAGATTCGATTGAGCGGCATTGAGATATTCATGTTCTTCGGTCAGGCGATATGCCTGAAGCAACAGGAGAGAATGATTCAACGCCATTGCGTTGCTTCCCCAGAGAAATTCCCATTCGACATGTCCCATACTCACACGATATGCAGACGATTCGTATTCATCGATGAGATCACCGGCACGGTCGATTATTCGGCTGGTGATGTGTTCGGTATTCGCTGCATCAGTAAGGTTCTCTCTGTGATGTGCAAGGGAGACGAATGCAAGCGCCCGGACATTTTGCCAACTCGGTACATTGAAATACCAGATGTTTGAGAAATTACGTGCATGCCAGTAATCATCGTTTTGTGTGGTAATGTAGAGTTCTGCCGCAGCCCAGTCGAACTCATCGCTGACATTGCTGTCGCCGTATTCGCCTGTGTTGATGTTCGGGCTGTATTGCTGATTCATCTGACTCTGGTTATAATAAATACCGGGATTATCAACCGCCCATTTCCATGCGTATTCCGCTGCCTCAAGACATTCGGCGGCAAAGTCGGGATCGAAGGGTTCATACACACGGGCAGCAACGGCCATTACTGCAGCGAAGTTGAGTGCAGCAGCAGTTGACTTCATCACCACATACCGGGTAGCAGTCGCCTGATGCGGCATAACTTTACCGCTAAAATTTGACGTAGTTAGTTTATGATACAAACCCCCGTCATACGGGTCTTGCATTTTGAGCATCCAGTCGAGATTCCATTTAGCTTCATTCAAGATGTCGGGCATGTGATTGCCGGTTTCAGGAATGTTCAACGGCAGATTTTCATAATATTCTGGAAAATGTTCGTACGCGGCGAGAAGGGTGTAGGTGCTGATACCTGAGTTTACAATATACTTATTGAAATCGCCGGCGTCGTACCATCCCTTCGGTGCTGAAATTATTGTATTAACAGGTCGATTATCCGTTGATGCTGAGGCATGAACTTGGACCTCATCGTCGGGATGTCCTTTAGGACGTGCCCATTGTCCGGCATATTGTTCTTCCAGCTCTATCGATGCCCTATTGTAGTAATAAGCTCGCAGCGCTCCCCGTGTGAGGTCGCTGTGAACGTAGTCCCGTATCTCAAACGGATACGATTGTCCGACCTCAGGATGATCTACAATATATGTGCCCGGAATATTAAAATCACTGAAATCTGCTATCGTGACCGTCTCCTCAGAATACTGCCAGGTCTGTGGTGGGCCGGGTTTACCGGTATAAACAACATCCTGAGTGCCGACACTGATCACATAAAAGTTTACTGATACGTCTCCCGGGATGATAGCTATTTTTTCTCCATCGGGATAAAAACCAAGCTGATTGACTTTTATGGGCTCCTGGGATAAAAGCAGTGTGCTTAACAGGAAAGATATGGTAAGGAGAATTAGTTTATACATAGAGTGTGTAATAATTGTTTCTTAAAATTATTTCTATATTATTTTGAGAATAATAACTTTGCGATTCTCAGCGTCCTCTCCGCCCTCTGCGTTTAAATTTGCAGTCTGTATCGAATACAATACCCAATAAACGCAGAGGTTTATATAATGAGGATCAATAATCAGAATCTTCCGGTATCTCAGTTTGGAATTTTAATTCAACATCCTCCGGATATAATTCGAATATCGTTTGCATGTTTCTCAGTGCGATGGGCCAGTTATGTGAAATACCTTCCCGCTGTCGCCAGTGATCGTACCATTGCCATCCCAGTGCTCCTGCATACCCGCGTTCATATAAGACTTGATACAGATCATCCGACTCTACGCCGAAAGTCTCATCGAGATAGAACTCGGCAACCACGGTTGGTTTATCAAGTTCCCAGTAATCGAAATCGTGGTGAAAAGGTGATATGGCTGTTCCACCCCAGGTATAGTAATGGACAGTGTAAAAGTCGAGGTATCCCGACGAATCGCCGCCGGCGTTTATTAATTCTTCGTCGCTGTAATAATTCTTACGTTCACCTGAGTCTTGATATTTTTCATAATATTCGGCAGTTTCTTCAATAGAAAAATCGCGGTAATATTTTTCTGATAAATAATTTCCCAGGACCTTTAGTTCGGTCAATGTCAAACCGCCGGAGTATCGCCTTGCCCCGCCCGGTTCACCGGGTCCGGGAGCCATCGAAC
>PWJF01000290.1 GCA_003560935.1 Ignavibacteriales bacterium | reverse complement strand
TATTTTTTATTGCTTTCGGCGTCGAACCGCCGTGACCGATAATGGTAATACCTTTAACACCGAGCAGCGGAACACCACCGTATTCCTGATAATCAAATTCTTTCAATATATTGCGGAGCGTCTTGCGCATCATTCCCATCCAGATTTTCTGACGCAGACCGCGGTCCGCATACGATTTAAATTTATTTTTCAGTAAACCGATAACACTCTCGGCAAATTTTAAAATTACATTGCCGGTAAAACCGTCACAGACGACCACGTCGGCATTACCCTTCAAAATATCACGGCCTTCAATGTTTCCGATAAAATTCAAGCTGCTGTTTTCAAGCAATTTATATGCAGCTTTTGTAAGTTCGTCTCCCTTGCCCTCTTCTTCACCTATATTTAACAAACCGATTTTCGGCTTATCACGGTTAAACATCAACTGAGCGTATATACTTCCCATAATCGCAAATTCATGGAGAAAATGCGGTTTACAATCTGTTACCGCTCCTGCATCAAGCAATAGAGTAACACCATGTTCCGACGGTAAAAACGCACCGATCGTCGGTCTGCTCACACGCTGCAGCCTGCCCAGTACCAGCGTCGATGCAGAGACAACGGCACCGGTATTACCGGCACTGACAAATGCATCGACTTTCTTTTCCTTCTGAAGATTCAAGCCCACAGCTATGGTCGAATCTTTTTTCTCGCGTAATGCACTTACAGGTGGATCTTTCATCCCGATCACCTGGGTCGCATTAACAACAGAATAATTCAGATCTTCCGTCTTATGTTCCGAGAGTGCCTGTTCTAAATCGCCTTTCGGTCCGATAAACACCACTTCGAACCGGTTTTTAACCGCACGCAGTGCTTCTACTGCACCTTCGATCTCGTTGCGAGGGGCAAAATCACCCCCCATTGCATCGAGGGAAATTCGAATAGTTTTTTTCCCCTGTGTGCTTGTTTCGTCCATACAAAAAGGTAGTATGATAGTTAATTTATTTTAAAAAAGCACGCTACGGCAAGAATCCCGACTGTATCGGGGTGTATCGTTATTCTTTTGGTGTGACAATTGAACGTCCGTTATAATAGCCGCAATTCGGACAGGCACGATGAGTCAATTTCTGCTCATGGCATTGGGGACATTCGGTCATTTGTGACGCCGACGCTTTATAATGAGTCCTTCGCTTATCGCGCCGTGTTTTCGAATGTTTACGTTTCGGATTTGGCATAATGCTATCATTCTCCACAAAAAATAACAAACTGTTAGTTTTGATTTAAAAGTTTATTCAATTGTTCCCAACGGGGATCGATATACGTATCGGTACACGAACAGGTATTCAGGTTAAGATTCGTTCCGCATATCTGACACAATCCTTTACACTCATCCCCGCATAATACCTTGAGCGGTATCGTAAGTTCAATAAACTGACGCACATCATCGGAAATATCGATAACGGTGTTTTCCGACGGAAGTACGACAATTTCTTCTACCGGATAGCCACCCCTGTCATCCTCACTGAAAAAATACACTATCCGGTACTTTGTTTGTATGATTTTTTCAATTTCTTCGGCGCACCGGTCGCAGATAAGCTTTGCTGTAACCCGAATCGTCGCCTGCAGCTCAATCAGCTTTTGGGTTTTTTCAACACGCGCCAATACTGCCACATCACCGGTAAATCGTTCATCAAGTCCTACGGTTCCGGTGTCCTCGACAAAAGAATATTCCTTGACACCGAGCAGCAAACTACCCGTATTTAATTTCATTATTCTTCAAAAATCTTATAAAGAACGAATAAATAAGTTTAAATATAGACAAAAAACGCCCTATAGTCAAGCTAACGGCGTTTCGTTATTTTCAAACCGGAGGTCGGAAATATAACATCCGATGGTATTTCGTGCGTTCGTACCTTCCCGGATAAGTACTCCGTACTGTCCGCGAGATAATACCGCATCGTTACCAAGTTCTTTCAAACAATAGAGAGCCTCGTTTGCAAGATACAATGCCCTTTTACAGTATGCTACTGCGCCTCCGGTGCAGCCGTACTCAAATAAGAGTGCTAAGCCGGTTGCGATTAAATACGGAATACTGTAAGAACGGGCGATAAGCTCTACTACAGCAGCGCGGGACCGTTCCCGCGAGGGAATCGTATCAAGCGATATTCGTATTGTTTCCAGCGAATCGGAGACTGCCCGGTAACACGGGTGTAATGTTATCTTCCATTCGTCACCTTCAGTTTCATTCTCCCAGGACTCTTCTTCTTCCGGCAGCGGTTCGGATTGCGATCCGTTCCAAAATGTTCCAAATCGCCATGGGTTGCGGGAGCGAAGAGCATACAACATTACCGTTTCCTGACGTCGTTCCTGCATTCTGAGAAATCTTTCCCACTGAAACTCGTCCCACTGTTCCGGGTTTCCTTGCATTTCTCAACCTCCATCGCTGTCAAACAAGTATGCCGCTATTACATGCGCCGCATAAACTGATGATAAATACTTGCTGCGGCAAACAACTTTAAAGCATCCCACCAACTAAAAATTAAAAATCCTGCCGTAAATGCTTCAGCCCAATCACGAAGCACAACGTAGTATAAATGTATAGTACCCATTGCAAATATAATAAACATTCCCGCAGCCATCGATGCCAGTATCCCGGGATAACTCTTGCGGTTCTCAATAAGATAACCGACGACAAATGCGGCTATCGGAAATGCAAGCAGATACCCGCCGGTCGGACCAATTAATCGGGCAATACCGAGCGCTCCCCCAGCCGCAAATACCGGCAATCCGATTGCCCCGATTCCGAGATACAGAAACTGGCTTATTGCACCGTTGCGTTTTCCGAGAAACGCCCCGGCAAGTAAAACGAACATAGTTTGTAATGTATACGGTACCGGATATTGCCAGATTTCAAACCGGGCGCCGAGTGCGGTCAACGCCGCAAAGGTGGTAATCCAGAACGCTTGTGCATACGCATTAGTCGCGTTTATACTGAGCGATCCCGCCGCCGACCCTGCCGGCGGGAGAGATTTTCCTTGTGGTTGCATTCTATCTCCATTGTCCAGCTTAGTTTATGTATTATTTAAAACAGTATCTAACCATCGATTTGTTTCATCAAGCAGCAGATCCAGATGCCCGGATGAACCGGGTTCGTATGGATGCTTCACACCGTAGAGGTGATCCGAACCCTGAAGTTCGAGTAGTTTACATTTTTCACTGCCGGCCGCTGCATACAACTCATCGGCTTCATCACGTGATACAGTCGGGTCACCATCGCCCTGTGCGATGAATACCGGACAGGTGAGCCGCTTTATTGCAGCAATGATATTTAAACGTCCGGCATTGTTCTCAATATCATCGAGCGGTTCGATACCGACGCGAATTGTACCGTATTCAGGGTCGCCGTGCAGTTCAAGCTCACCTTTTTCCCGCCAGAATATTATCTCTTCCGGTTTAAACCTGTCGAATGTCGACGGCGCGGACCATAAAACGACAGCATCTATATCTTCCCGCTCAGCCGCGGTAATTACTGAAACCGATCCACCTCCTGAATGTCCCAACATGATTCGGCCGGTTTGTTCGGTATCGATACCATAATATTCGAGCGCGCCTTCATCCACCGCATCGAGTACAAGATGAAGGTCCTCTATTTCGCTTGTTGCCGTCAGGCGTGAGAATAGCTCCCAATCACTAATTTGTTTTTCACCCGTTTTAACGCCGTTTCGTGCAAAATTTATCACAATAGTAACATAACCATGTTCGGCAAAATATTCACCGACGTACGGGAACATCCCCCAGTCTTTGAAGGTCTTATACCCGTGCGCTATAATCATCAACGGTTTCGGTCTGCCGTTATCGATATAACGGATATCGCCCGATACAATTTCATCCTCACGACCTGAACCATGCGGATGCGTTAGTATAAATTCCCGGGTAGTCAGCAATTCCATAATTATGATAACATACAAATTGATAGTAATAAAGTCAATGTAGATCGGCTCGCTGAGCCGATTGGTGGAGCGAGAAACAGAAACCTGAAAGTTTTCTGCGCTCTCCACGGAACGGGACGGCGTCCCGTTCTACAGGTCCGAATATGTAGATCGGCTCGCTGAGCCGATTGGTGGAGCGAGAAACAGAAACCTGAAAGTTTTCTGCGCTCTCCACGGAACG
>PWJF01000239.1 GCA_003560935.1 Ignavibacteriales bacterium | reverse complement strand
GATGACACAAAAGAAGCTCGATACCCAGATCGATGTGGTAAAAAACGAGCGGCGGCAGAATTACGATAACCGACCGTACGGACTTGCCTTCGAGATACTCTCGAAACATCTGTATCCCGAGGATCATCCGTATAGCTGGACGACCATCGGCAGCATGGAGGATATCGGCAACGCGTCGCTTGAGGATGTGATGTCGTTCTTCAGGCACTATTACGGTCCGAATAATGCGAGTCTTTGTATCGGCGGTGATATCGATATCGATGAAGCAAAGGCGCTTGTAGAAAAATATTTCGGTGATATCCCGTCCGGTCCTCCGGTCGGGAAACTTGAGCCGAGTATACCGGATATCAAAGATGCGAAACAGTTGATCCATGAAGATAATGTCCAGCTCCCGAGATTATATACCGCGTGGCATACAACTCATTTATACAGTAAAAACGATGCGGAAATGGATATGGCAGTCGATGTGCTTGCACGGGGTAAAAACTCCCGCCTCTACCGCTCGCTTGTCTATGAAAAACAAATTGCACAGGATGTATCTTTTATGCACATCTCACGTGAGATAGGCAGTCTGGCGATCGTCGTTGCAACGGCACGCCCGGGTATATCGCTTGATGAGATTCAACGAAATATAGATGAAGAGATAAATAAACTGATCAACAAAGGACTTACCGATCGCGAGTATGAACGGATACGGAATGCGCACAAATCATCGTTTACGTATTCACTGCAACGTGTCGGTGGATTCTTCGGCGTGACCGACCGGCTCAACGAATATAATATTTTCCTTGACGATCCGGATTTTATCAATAAGGATTTAAACCGGTATCTTTCTGCGAACAAGAAAAGTATCAGATCCGCCGCTGAAAAATATCTACAATCCGAGAAACGTGTCGGGCTAAGCATCGTGCCGAAAGGGAAGAAGGAGTTGGCGGTGGAGTAACTATGAAACGGGGTCGTCTTAAAAGATGTTTCCGGTTTATGTCATTCCGAACGAAGTGAGGAATCTCGTGTGAAATCTACAAAAAGATTCTTCGCTTCGCTCAGAATGACAATTCTATGACGCTTTATGGACAACACTGTAACCCGGACAAAATTTGGATTATGAATATTATTAAGAACATACTACAAATTTAAACTTTATCATGTACACAACAACCGACCGAACAAAAATTCCCGAAGCGGGCCCGGTGCTTGCTTTCACATTACTCGATGAAGCAAAATTAAACAGAGCCCAACTCTCAAACGGCATTAACCTCTGGCTGTACCGATATAAAAAACTACCGGTCATGCAGGTGTATCTTGTAATACACAGCGGGGCATTTACCGATCCGGTAGAGAAAGCAGGGATGACCAATCTCTTCGCAGAGATGCTCGACGAAGGAACAAAAAACCGGAGCGCATTACAAATCGCCGACGACTTTGATTTTCTGGGTACCAATTTCAACACATGGTCGTCGATGGACGGATGCGGCGCCTCGATGTTATCGTTACGCGAACATCTTGACTCGTCACTCGATGTTTTTGCGGATGTTATTCAGAATCCGGAATTTCCTGATAACGAATTAAACCGCATCCGTCAAAATGTGTTGACAAGTATTCTTCAGGAAGAAGATCAGCCGAATGTTCTTGCAACGAAGGTTTTTGTCAAAACTATATACGGGAAGGATCACCCGTACGGCTATCCGCGTCTGGGAACAACCGAAACGGTGCAGACGATTACGACGGACGATCTGAAAGGTAAATACAATACATACTTTAAACCCAACAATGCCTCGATTATCGTTGTCGGAGATATAGATGTACCGGAGGTAACCGGAAAACTTGAGAATGCCTTGTCGGGTTGGACACCAGGCGACGTGCCGGCTGTCGATCTTCCGGAAATACCCGATTGTGATCGGTCGGCAATATATGTAGTGAATCGCCCCGAAGCGGTACAGTCACAGATACGCATCGGGCATCGCGGGCTTGAACGCACACATAAAGACTATTTTCCTGTGCGTGTGATGAACCAGATTCTCGGCGGGCAATTCACCAGCCGCATTAATCTCAATCTCCGTGAAGATAAAGGATACACATACGGTGCCGCATCGGTGTGGGAGATGCGAAAGTTCGGCGGTCATTTTATGACGACCGGTGCATTTCAGGGTGAGTATACCGACAAATCGGTAGATGAAATCATGAAAGAGTTATGCAGAATAAAAGATCAGGGCGTGACCGGAGAGGAGCTGGAAGCGGCAAAAGACGGTACGATCAGGTCGCTGCCGCGGCAATTCGAAACGCCTTACCAAATCGCTGCCCAGCTTTCAACCGTTGCATTATACGTACTGCCCGACAATTACTATGATACGTATGTCGATAACGTTCAACAAGTATCCGCCGAAGATGTTAAGCGAGTTGCAGACGATTATATATACCCATCGAAAGTTGCCGTCGTTGCGGTAGGTGATGCAGAAAAGATCAAAACACCGCTTGAGAAATTGGGTATCGGGGAGGTCGTTGAAGTCGATCATAAAGGATAACCGGACGTGGCAAAAACGATTACACAGTTTGTATGTCAGGAATGCGGCTACAGCGTACCGCGGTGGACGGGAAAATGTCCGGGCTGCGGTGAATGGAATACCCTCGCCGAAGAAGTGGTTACGCGATCCGACCGCAAAAAGAAACAAGGTATACCTGTAGAGAAAAATACCATCTCTCCTTTAAGCACGGTCGATCTCCGCCACGATCAGCGTATACAAAGCGGGCTGCAGGAATTCGATCGCGTAGTCGGCGGCGGACTGGTGCCCGGGGCGGTGATCATACTCGGAGGTGATCCCGGTATAGGTAAGTCGACATTAATGCTGCAGATTGCCGATCTGCTTCATGATAAATCGGTGCTGTATGTCGCCGGCGAAGAATCCCCCAAACAAATAAAACTGCGTTCCGATCGATTGGTTTTATCGCATCCCGATAACATTTTTATTTATCCCGAGACAGATCTGTTTCTCGTACAGCGTGCAATCGAAGTCGAATCGCCCGGTGTGGTGATCGTTGATTCGATCCAAACTATGCAGCATCCGGAACTGCAAAGCGTACCGGGCACGGTTGGACAGCTGCGCGAAACGACGGCCGGTCTGATGAAAATTGCTAAGAAGCTTTCGGTCCCCATCATCCTCATCGGGCACGTAACAAAGGAAGGAATGCTTGCGGGACCGAAAGCGGTCGAGCATATGGTCGATGCGGTTTTACAGTTTGAAGGCGACCGGCATTATGCATACCGGATCTTGCGTGCGCTGAAGAACCGTTACGGTTCGACAAACGAGATCGGTATCTTCGAGATGCACGAAAAGGGATTGGTTGAAGTGAAGAACCCGTCGCGTGTTTTTCTGTCCGAGAGAAAATCGGGTGCTGCAGGCTCCGCCGTTGTGCCGACTATCGAGGGCACGCGGCCGATATTGATAGAAGTGCAATCGCTTGTATCGTCGACGAGTTACGGGATGCCGCAGCGAACCGCGTCGGGATTCGATCAAAAGCGGCTGGCATTACTGCTTGCGGTGCTCGAAAAGCGGATGGGATATCATCTCGGTACGCAGGATGTGTTTGTGAATATTGCCGGCGGGATACGCATCGATGAGCCGGCGGTCGATCTTGCGGTGGCGATTGCCGTGGTTTCAAGCTTTAGGGATGTACCGATTGATGCACGAACGGTCGTTATCGGTGAGGTAGGATTGGGAGGTGAGATACGCGGCGTGAATCAGATCGAGCAGCGGTTGTACGAAGCGCAAAAACTCGGTTTCACACATGCCGTCGTGCCGGGTTCGAATGTACGTGATCATAATTTCAGCGGATCGGTGGAATTGATCCCCGTGGAACGGATAGACGAGGCGATTGATTCGGTGTTGAGGTGACCCCTGATAAACTAATAACGAATAACCATTAACAAAGACCAAAAACCCAATGCCAACATTAGTCCTCGCAACAGCAAACGAACACAAAGTAAAAGAAATAAAGCAATTATTGAACGATCCATCGATCGAAATAAAGATGGCACGCGAGCTTGGTATCGAGGAGAGACTCCGTGAAGACGGTAAAACGTTTGAGGAAAACGCGTTACAAAAAGCCCGTGCAATCTATGAAGCAACGGGTGAGCCGACATTAGCCGACGATTCAGGACTTG
>PWJF01000550.1 GCA_003560935.1 Ignavibacteriales bacterium | reverse complement strand
GTCAACCAGCCCGGTGATCCCCTCCATGTCCACGGAGATGTATACTTTTAATTCATCCTGTTGTGCATTGATATGAACAGAGATAAAGAAGGAGTTGAATAAAACAAGAAGTACTACCGGTGCAATTTTCATGGCATCCTCCAAATAACTGGTTACAACAACTGGCATTTAATTTAGTTTACAACCGCAAAATCAATCGCATTTTGATCCCACATTGGCATCTCTCTCAAGGCGTCGACAATTTCCATCGGTGTATTTACAAACCGCCACATATCTCTGTGTTTATTATTCATGAAATTTTCTTCAATACACTTGTCGAGCATTTCTTTCAATGGATTATAAAAATTATTGGTATTAAGAATTATGACCGGCTTTGTATATAAACCTAATCGCTTCAGGGTAATCGCCTCGAGCAACTCTTCCAGCGTTCCGGTGCCACCCGGCATCGCGATCAAGCCATCTGTGTTCTCCAGCATTATCTGCTTTCGCTCGTGCATGGTGCCTGCAACAATCAAATCGGTCAGACCGGAGCGCGCCCATTCCCTCTCTTTCATAAAACGCGGGATGACACCGGTTATTCTTCCTCCGCGTTCAAGGACAGTATCCGCAAGCTTTCCCATCAATCCGACCGCTCCTCCGCCGTACACAATCTCAGCGCCGAATTCCACAAGTTGTACGGCGAGTTCTTCCGCATCCCGGAAGTACCGTTTATCAATCTTTGAACTCGATGCACAATAGACTGCTATTCGTTTCATTTTATCACTCCCTCTTTACCAAGAAATCTTCTCAATATTGCTACCTGACCGACATGATATGCCTCGTGGAACAAAATGCCCGCAATCTCTATGCCGAGCTCTTCATTCAGGGGAATTTCACCGTTCTCCAATTTATCGAACATCTCAGTCATTATTGTATTCGATTTTCCTAAATCTCCACGCATTCTCGATAATTGTATAATTCCCTCATCATATTTTTCGATGGGTTCGCTTCCCCGCTGATATCGCGTTCGCTCGGATGCCGTTAATACCTGTTGCGTATTTACTCTCTCAAGTAAAGTATCGCGGGTAGCAATGATATGTCCGACGACCCAGTTAACGGTATTTCCACCACTTTCGGCATAAATGAAAGACTCTTCGTCGGAGATGCCGTCAAGATTGTATTCGAGTGCTTTGGACGTGAGTTGAAACTGATGTTGTAAATAATCGAGATGCATATATAACCTCAATTTATGAGTATATACCCTTCGTTTTTATTGTGAATAACGACGCAAATGAATATCTATAATTATAAAAGAGAAGCGACCATAGTATAATGATTACCGGCGCTGCAATCCAGTTCCGGGGATCGAGCAGCAGATGATATGCCGTAATATTGACGATATCCATCGCAAGTAATAACAGAGCCAGAGGTACAAAGCGGTTGGCAAGCAGCATTAATCCCGCAATAACCTCGACCGTTTTTATTAAATAAATATAACCGCTTTCAACGAGTATTTCCATGAACGGATGAAATTCAGGTACGGGGATGAATATGTAGAATCCGTTCAGTCCGAAAATTAAAAATATTAGACCGAGCAGTATTCGTGAAGTTTTTACAGCATAACGCATAACGGTCCTCCCTTTGCTGCTATACAGTTCTGTCATCCTTCGGCAATGTCATCAATCCGATAACCGTTCACGCAGAATCCCGCAACACGGAACCCCGGCCGACAATTTTTCCATTGGATTTCGCCGCCCGGTATGTACCGTCCGGTAGTACAAATTCTTCAAATTCCCAGCCGGGCGCTTCAGCGTAAAAAGCTTTCGCTTTTTCTACATCGGACGTTGCAAGTTCATTCCAGACAAATGTTCCGTGCATACCGTTTCGTCCCTGAATATATAAATACCAAGGTGTATCACATTTATTTGTCACTCAACCGTTAACAATTTAATTATTTCGGAATTGGGAATGACCTCCGTTGTCCAGTCGAAACTTTTATTATTTAACATCTCTCTTCCTGCTTTTACTATTAAAGTTATTACCGATTTGGTTAATGCACCACCGATGCTGATTCGCTTAACACCTGCTTCCTCCAGTTGACCGACCGTAACCCCGGGTATCGGCGGTGCGAGAACATTTACCGGTTTTTTTAAAGCGCCGACAACGTTTTTTACTTCGTCAACAGTTTTCAATCCCGGAGCATAGAGGACATCGGCTCCGGCCGTTTCATAAGCCTGAAGCCTGCGAATTGTATCATCGAGATCATTAATAGCTCGAAACATATTTTCCGCACGGGCAGTTAAAGTAAACGGAATGTCCAGCGACCTCGATGCCTCGACCGCTGCCTGTACCCGTTCGACAGCAAGAGTGAAGTCATAGATAGGTTTCGAGTCGTCACCGGTGTAATCTTCGATAGAACCGCCGACTATTCCCGCTTCTGCAGCCAGAAATATCGTTTTTGCCGCTTCTTCAGGGTTATCGGAAAAACAATTTTCAAGATCCGCATTCACAGGCAAAACGGTAGCAGTGCATATTTCACGGCAGTGTCCGATTACTTCATCTACGCTGACCGAACCGTCTGAACGGCCCAACGTGTATGCAAAACCGTAACTGGTAGTAGCGAGCGCCTCGAAGCCGAGAGAAGTCATCAGGCGGGCGGAACCGATATCCCACGGATTCGGCATGACAAATGCACCATCGCGTTCATGCAACTCACGAAACATTTTTGCTTTTTCAATTTGATGTATCATTCAATTCTCCCTGTTGAAATTTATGTGCTATTTATTCGCTTCGTTACCTTTTCGGAAAGAATCAGATAGATCGAAGCAACTATCATTACGGTAACAATAATAATATTCAGATTCATGACCTCACCACCGATGAACCACCCGAATAATACTGCAATCACAGGGTTAACAAATGCATATGTTGAGACGCGTGCGGCGGTTGTTACGGAGAGCAGCCATATATAGGACGTAAATGCTATTATTGATCCGAATATTATGAGATATACAAATGACACAATCGATAGCAGGGATATCTCGGTAATCGCGAGCCGGTTCGTCTCTCCGGTGATCGTTCCAAAGAGAACTAACAAGATGCCGCCGAACAATAGTGCAGCACCGGCGGTTACCAGAGGAGAATCCGGAAGTTTCGCCGAACGGGAATAAACGGACGCCGTCGCCCATGCAAATACTCCTCCGAGAAGTGTTATTGCCCGGAGAGGATCTATATCCTTACCGGCAAACGATTTTTGCGGTGCAACTAGGAGAACTATCGCCGTTATCCCGATAATCAGTCCGGTAATCGTTTTCGGGCTAATGTGAGTATCGCGATTGGTGACCTTCTCCACAAACACCATGCAGTACGGCAGAGATGCCACAAGCAATGCCGCAATTCCGGACGGTATCTGTTCTTCAGCCCAAGCAAGCGCTCCGTGTCCCATGAGGAAAAATAACGCTCCTGCTAAAACCAATGAAGGTTAATTTAAATGTTGTCATAATCGAAAAGCACTCAACTGTATAGAGAAACGGAACCGGGAACCATAGAGAAATCTAACTCTCCAACACATCTTTATGAGATTATAGATTATTCCGTTCATGGTCCAGCAGCCATTTCTTTCTCCACAATCCTCCACCGTATCCCGTTAACGTACCGTCGGCGCCTATAACTCTGTGGCATGGAATGATAATTGCTATACGGTTCATCCCGTTCGCATTGGCAACCGCCCTAACCGCCGAAGGTTTACCGATGGCTGCCGCTTGTCGTTGGTACGACATAGTTTCTCCGTATGGGATTTTTCGCAGCATGTTCCATACCGCCTGTTGAAATTCCGTACCCGGCGTGTACAGCGGGACGGTAAATTCCTTTCTCATTCCCTCAAAATATTCTTCAAGCTGCTCTTTGACCGTTTCAATATGATCGTTGAATCCCTGAATAATCTCGGCATTCAATTTATTTGCAAGCGATTTAAACTCGGTCTCCAGCATTCTGCGTTCGGTAAATTCAAGCAAACACAGTCCCTCTTCGACCGCACAAGCGAACATGGTGCCGATCGGAGTATCAAGGCGCGTCAGATCGATGATCCTTTTCTCCCTGCTATTTTTAGGTGATACACCGAAGATGGATTTAAATGAGTTGCCGAAACCGCTGAGCGATTCGTAACCCGTATCATATGCTGTC
>PWJF01000185.1 GCA_003560935.1 Ignavibacteriales bacterium | reverse complement strand
CGACTCTCGGAGTGTGTCTCGGTCATCAGGCTATCGGGTATGCATTCGGATGTAAGATCGTGCAGGCGGTTTCGTTAATGCATGGAAAAACGTCGATGGTGAAACACAAAAACGAATGTACATATCGTGGAGTAAAAAATCCATTTATAGCAACCCGATATCATTCACTTGTCGTTGATCGAAGCACATTGATCCCGGATTTGGAGATAACTTCAGAGACCGAAGACGGTGTTGTCATGGGAATAAAACATAAGGCGTATCCGATTGAGGGTATCCAATTTCATCCGGAATCGATTCTTACAACTGAAGGGCCGAAGTTGATTAAAAACTGGTTAACCAACGGAGAGTGATATGAGAGAATACATTCAAAAAATAATTAACGGAGAGCATCTCAATGCGGAAGAAGCCGCTGCTGCCATGCTCACGATTATGGAAGGCAACGCGACAGATGCGCAGATCGGAGCGTTTCTCACCGCGATGAAGATGAAAGGAGAACACACCGATGAGCTTGTCGCATTTGTAAAAATAATGCGGGAGAAATCGGTTAAGGTGAATCTCAACGGGACTGTTGCGCTCGACATGTGCGGTACCGGCGGTGACAACTCGGGAACCTTTAATATCTCCACTGTCGCTTCCTTTGTCGTCGCCGGAGCCGGGGCGCCCGTTGCGAAACACGGCAACCGCTCGATCTCAAGTAAATGCGGCAGCGCGGATCTTCTAAAGTATCTCGGCATCAATATATCGCTCCCGCCCGAACATGCGACACGATGCATTCTCGATACCGGAATCGGTTTTCTTTTCGCACCGGCTTATCATCCGGCAATGAAATATGCCGCAAACCCGCGGCGGGAACTCGGTGTAAAAACAATGTTCAACATGATGGGACCGATGACCAATCCGGCAGGCGTGGGACATCAATTGGTCGGAGCGTTCAGTCTTGATGCAGCGGAAAAGATCGCCCGTGTTTTCTCACAGCTCGGAGCAAAACGGGTGCTTGTTGTACATTCCGAAGACGGAATAGACGAAATTTCGTTATCCGGAAAGACCAATATATTTGAAGTAACCGACGGGCATTCTGTTAATCGATACGAGGTTACCCCGGAAGAGTTTGGTTTTACGACAACATCGTTATCAAAATTGCTCGGCGATACGGTTGAAACCAATTCGGAAATTTGCATGAGCATATTAAAAGGAAAATCCGGACCGCATCGTGACATCGTCATTATGAATGCGGGTTTCGGATTATATGCCGGTGAAAAAGCATCAACACCGCAGGAAGGCATTCAAATGGCAATGGATTCAATTGATTCCGGAAATGCGTTGCGGAAATTGAACGAGTTGATCGATTCATCGAATAGTGCATAAGGTATGAACAAACTTGAAGAAATAATTCATCATAAACGTCTTGAAGTAGAAGTAAAAAAGATAGAAACGCCGCTTTCTTTTATTACGTCAAGGACGCTCTATAGTAGAAAGATACTCTCGTTAATCGAATGCATTCGTACTGCAGAGACGGGATTCGGTATAATCGCGGAGTTTAAGCGGCGTTCACCGTCTGTCGGTACTGTAAATGAGACTGTCGATCCAGTTGAGACTTCTCGGAAATATGTCCTAAATGGTGCCGCCGCTATTTCAGTGCTGACGGATGAGAAATATTTCGGCGGTACGTTAGATGATCTTGAACGGGTTCGTACTGCCGTCACTATTCCCGTACTCCGGAAAGATTTCATTATCGACGAGTATCAACTCCACGAGGCGAAAGCATACGGTGCAGATGCGGTACTGCTGATCGCAGATGTGTTGCCCAAAGATGAACTGGAGCATCTTTTTGATCGTGCATTCGAACTCGGACTTGAATGTCTCGTCGAAATATATGATAGCTCACATATCGAGAAACTTGATTTCGAAAAAATGAAACTCATCGGCATCAACAATCGCGATCTTCGCACATTCGAGGTCGACCTTCATCATACCAGGGATATAATTCAAAAACTTCCGGATGATATACTCGTGATCAGCGAGAGCGGGATCCAAAGTAATGATGACATTAAACTTGTACAAAGTTTTGGAGCCCAGGGGGTGTTGATTGGAGAATGGTATATGAAGAATATAAGACCATTCATTAAAATTTGTGGAATTACGAATATCGAAGATGCTCTTGTAGCAGCCGAACTTGAGACTGACGCGGTGGGCTTCATCTTTTATGAACAAAGCCCGCGGTATATTAATCCGAAACAGGCAGCCGCGATCATACAACATCTACCGGAAAGCATTCACCCTGTAGGTGTTTTTGTGAATCATCCGCGTAACGTGATTGAAGATATAATTAATGAGACCGGCATCCGGATCGTTCAACTGCATGGGGACGAATTACCACACGAGTGTCGATACGATTCCGTGCACGTCTGGAAAGCAATTCGTCCGATGAACGGGGATGAAATTGGAATTACTAATGGATATAACGTCGATGCTTTTTTATTCGATACGTTCGAAAAAAACAAATACGGGGGGACGGGAGCTACAGGCAACTGGAAGCTGGCTCAAGCAACGGCACAAAAGTACAGAGTGATTCTGTCGGGTGGATTGAATCCTGATAATATAACCGAAGCGGTATCAATCGTTAAACCGTTCGGGGTGGATATTAACAGCGGCGTCGAATCCGAACCGGGGAAAAAGGATAAACAAAAATTAGAGGAATTATTTACAATCCTTACCAGTCATAAAAAAAGGGGAAAGGAAGTATTGCATGTTAGTAGCAATGAAATCCACCGCAACCGGAGAACAAATAGAAGCGGTGAATGAGAAAATACGGTCGCTCGGTTATACACCGCACGTAATCGAAGGTGCGCAGCGTATCGCGATCGGTATCACGGGCAATCATGAAAAGATCGATCCGGCAATTTTTCTCACAATGAGCGGCGTCGCCGAGGCGATATCGGTCTCCAAACCATTTAAACTTGTAAGCCGGGAGTTTCAACCGTTCGACACGGAAATTAGAGTCAACGGATCGATTATCGGTAATAACACAATATTCTGACAATCTCGAAAAACTCTGAAGAACGATTATGCAAAAATATTCACAACCCGATACGCGGGGACACTTCGGAAAGTACGGCGGCAAGTACGTACCTGAAACACTTATGTATGCGCTACAGGAATTGGAAGAGGCTTACACATCGGCAAAGAACGATGCATCGTTTCAGGCGGAACTGCAAACAATGCTCGCGGATTTTGCCGGACGCCCTACCCCCCTCTATTTTGCCGAACGGCTTACGGAAAAATACGGCAAGGCCGGTATCTATTTAAAACGTGAGGATCTCTGCCATACCGGCGCGCATAAGATAAACAATGTGATCGGTCAGATGCTCGTTGCGAAGAAGATCGGCAAGAAAAGAATTATTGCGGAAACCGGCGCCGGGCAGCACGGCGTCGCAACGGCGACCGTCGCGGCAAAACTCGGATTTGAATGCGTCGTGTATATGGGGTGCGAAGATACACGACGTCAGGAACCGAACGTGAAGCGCATGAAGCTGCTGGGCGCGGAGGTTATTCCGGTCGATTCCGGCACACAAACATTAAAGGACGCAACCAATGAGGCGATACGCGATTGGGTAACCAATGTACGCGATACGTTTTATGTCATCGGTTCCGTCGTGGGTCCGCATCCGTATCCGATGATGGTCAGGGATTTTCAGAGCGTGATTGGAAAAGAAACAATCGAGCAATTATCAAAGCTGAAAATATCGATGCCGGATTATCTTGTTGCATGTGTCGGCGGCGGGAGTAATTCTATCGGACTGTTTTATCCGTTTATTGATAATGAAACTGTGAAAATGATCGGTATCGAGGCGGCGGGATATGGAATCACGACACAACAGCATGCCGCGACACTTACGCTCGGTAGAGCCGGCGTACTTCATGGAAGTTTAAGCTATTTGTTGCAGGACGAAAACGGTCAGGTAACGCCTGCACATTCGATTTCCGCGGGGCTTGATTATCCGGGCGTCGGCCCCGAACATAGTTTTTTAAAAGATATCGGAAGGGTGCGATACGAATCCGTTACGGATGCCGAAGCGCTCGAAGCAGTGCGGGAGATATCGCAACTGGAAGGGATCATACCCGCGCTTGAGACCGCGCATGCGCTTGCTTATTTAACAAAACTCGTT
>PWJF01000175.1 GCA_003560935.1 Ignavibacteriales bacterium | reverse complement strand
GCTCTGCCGAGATATTCGGTTGCTCTTTGAAGATCGTCTATTCTGTTGTATGATACCCCGAGGAGAAACAATAGATCGAAATCCTCAGGATGTATGTCAAGTCCGCGGTTTATAAAATCGATAGCTTCGTCATACCGACCCGATTGAAAATAAGCTTCACCCCCATACAGCCACGCATCTTCATTCTCGGGATCAATCTCGATTACCCGGGTCAGATGTTCAATTGCGATGTGGTTCTCATCAGAGAATATCGCGACGATTCCTCTGAAGAAATGAGGCTGCGCCTCGTCCGGATGTTGTTCGATAATCGCGTCGAATACCGGACCGGCAAGTTTCATTCTATCGGCATCACGTTCTTCATGTTGTTCAATATAAGAAACGAAAATCTGTCCGAGCTGCATTTTTAGTTCAAGCGGAAGCTCTTCATTTTTTACCACGTCGCGTAAATAGTCCGCAGCGGTTTCAAAATCATCAAGCCGAACATACACATCAACAAGTGAAGTTAATACATCTACATCATCGGGATGGGATGCGAACAAATCGATAAAAATAGCTTTCGCTTCCTCGAATTTTTTCGCGTGCATGTAGGTATTACCGAGTGTGAGTAAAATCGACTCGTTGCCGGGATCAAGATCATGCATGCGTTTGAGTGCTTCGGCGGCGTCATCATGCCGGCCAAGCGAATTGTTGAGATCGGCAACCTGCGCGAGTATTTCAAGCTGTTCACCGAATCTGCTTAACATCAAATTATATACCTCAAGAGATCGAAGCGGTTTATCGAACTGATATAACCGTGCAAGTGTGTAAAACGCTTGCGAATTATTCGGATCAAGATCGACGATTTTTTCGTATTGTTCTATAGCTTTATCAATCTCACGGGCGCGGATATAAACGCTCGCAAGATTTTCGCGATACGATAACCTTTCTCTGTCACGCTGTACTGCTTTGCGACCGGTTTCAGCCGCCCTGGCAAGCTTGCCAAGTTCAAGGTAACTCTTTGAAAGTGCATAGTAAATTGCAGCGCTTTCATCAAGAGCGAGTGCTTTTAAATACTCATCAACTGCTTTCTCGTATTTTCCCTGCATCTCAAGCAGCGAACCCTCGACAAAGTGTTGTCTTGCCTGTGCCCTTTCTTCATCGGTTGGTTGATGTTCCCTGGGCTTTTCATCGTTATCTACAGATGAACGGCTGCCTGCACATCCCGCAAGAAAAATCACCGTAATGAAAATATATATGATTTTAAAAAATCCACCCTTCGTCATAAATACCCACCCTTATCTAAATTCCTGAATTGCCGCATGTTGAAAATATATCAAATTTGAACCTTAATAACAATAAACATTTAAATATTCCTCTGTTTGCACTTGATTTTACCATTTTACTTTAATAACTTTTGATAACTTGCTATCCCACAACAATCTAAGATTAATGAAAGAGGGGTGCCATGACGACAGGTCACTCAAAGAAGCGATATCTATCGATTTTAGTAATAACCATAACCGCAGCATTTTTCATTAGCGGCTGCGGATCCTCGCGTGTCGTAGTAGAAGATGATGAATGGGCTGATCGTTGGGATGAGGACCCGGTAGAAGATGAGGCAGATCATATTACGCAGCTCCGGCAGGATAATGTTGAACTACGGCAAGAGCTTGCGCGTCAAACCCAGGAGAATCGTTCACTTAATGCACGGATTGCAGAACTTGAAAAGCGGCTGCTTGAAGAGCGTGATCGTGTACGGGCGCTTGAAGATGCGCGTACGCGGGAACCCGAACCGGAACGCGCTGAAATTACTCGCGGAGAATTTGACAGAGAGTACACGCGAGCAGTAAATCTGTTTATGGACCGTAAATACCAGGATGCCAAGGAGCTTTTCACCAGGTTGTTGAATTCGGGTATCGATCATCCATTGGTATCCAATTGCCAGTACTGGATAGGTGAATCGCTTTACGGTATGCGCCAATACAGGCAGGCAATTGAGGAATTCAGGAAAGTGTTTGACTTCACCTCACAGGTGAAACACGACGATGCACAGATTATGATCGCTAACAGTTATTTTATACTCGGAGAGAGAGACCGCGCACGTCAGGAATATCAAAGACTGCTTGACAGGTATCCGAACAGTGATTATGTTGTATTCGCCCGTCAACGATTGAGAGATATGTAAACAAGGGTTGGTATACGGGGACACCGCCCGGTGAGGTCATGTGTCCCCGTAATTGAAACTATCCTCCCAAAAGCCGTTCGACCGTCTCGATATCTTCTTTTGAGCCGAAATAAATAGGCGTCCGTTGATGTATATCCATAGGTTGTTTGTCAAGTATTCGCATCTCACCGTCAATTGCTTTACCTCCCGCCTGTTCCGCGAGAAATGAAAGCGGGATGCACTCGTATGTCAAACGTAGTTTACCCTCCGTATTTTTCATGTCGGGTGGATAGGCAAAGAAACCACCGTACAATAATATCCGGTGAAAATCGGCGACCATCGTTCCGATATAACGAAGTGAATATGGGCGATTTGTCGCCGGGTCTATCTCTTTAAAATAATCGAATACCCGTTGTACTTTTTTATCCCACTTATTATAATTCCCTTCATTAACGCTGTATTCTTTCCCTTTCTCGGGGATGTGCATATTTTCATTGCTTAATAAGAACTCGCCGACACTCGGATCGAGGGTAAATCCATGTACACCGCTGCCGGTACTATATACAAACATCGTGCTCGATCCGTATAAAATATAACCGGCGGCAGCCAATTGGTTGCCCGGTTGTAACAGGTCTTCAATAGTACCATCTCCCGATTCACTCTTGCGTCTGAAAATTGAAAAGATGGTACCGATAGTGATATTTGCATCGATGTTAGCCGATCCGTCAAGCGGATCGAAAAGCATTACATACTTACCTTTGGGATATTGATCGGGTATCTTGAGCAACCCGCCGCTCTCTTCGGACGCCATTACGCACAAATGACCGCCGTGATCCATTGCGTGATAAATCGTTTCATTGGCATACACGTCAAGTTTTTTTCGTATCTCGCCGTGTACGTTCTCATCGTCGGTGGCTCCCAGAATATTTACAAGTCCGGCTTTCGATACTTCCTTCCAGACAACTTTTGCAGCAAGCGACAAATCGGCTAATAACCCGGTAAATGTACCGGTAGCGCCGGGGTGACGGCGTTCTCCTTCGACGATGTGGCGTTCGAGAGTCATGAGTTTGGGTGGAGAGAGAACCTCGCTATAATAATCAGTAGGCATACATATCCTCCTGCTTTCTAAAAAATGGGAGACGTAGTGAATATAAAAATATAGGGATTAAAGTATTGAAGGGCAAATGACTACATTTTTGATATATACTGATGAACTGCAGCGAGTACACGCCCGGGAGAAACTTCTTTCATACAACGAAAATGTCCTTTCGGACACTTATGTGTGCCGATATGGCTGCACGGTCTGCAGGAGAGATTGGTATGTTCTATGACGGTGCTCTTATTACCATACGGAAAAAAACCGAGTTCGCGAACCGTCGGTCCGAAAACGGCTACTACGTTACGTTTTCGTGCAGCCGCAATATGCATCAGCCCGGTATCGTTCGTAACGACTGCGTCACAATGATCGAGCACGGCTGCGGATTGGAGAAGGGTTACTTCACCGGCGACATTTAAAACATGTTCCCCGCCGATGAGCCGTTTCAAATCCTCGCAATATGCATGGTCTTCGGGTCCGCCAAGTATAACGATGCAGGCATTGTAATCCCTGACCAATTTTTCGGCAAGCTCAACGTAGTATTCTTTGAGCCATCTCTTGGTATAATGTTTTGCAGACGGGCAGAGTGCAACGATAGTTTTCCGAACGCTCTTAATCCCGGTAAACTGACGTGATACATGTTCCCGGATCGTATCTGGTATATGCAGCTCAAGTCCCTGGTAATCATTGTGTACACCGAACTGTACTACCGGTTCTATATACCGGTCGACAACATGCACGTTATCACGGTAGAGTTTCCATTTAAACTTAATAAGAAAGAATCGGGGAACGATACGCTTATTGATCCGTACGATTTTCTTCGCCTTACACCTCCGCCGGATGAACCTGCTCCGTAAATTATTATGAGCATCTATGATGAGATCGTACCCTGTGTGCTGCATTTGTTCGGCTAACCGGCGCAAACCCACTAT
>PWJF01000082.1 GCA_003560935.1 Ignavibacteriales bacterium | reverse complement strand
TGTCCGACGGATACTGCCGAGGAATAAGCCGACGATCAGCATAGCAAGCGAACCTCCGACGATAGCCGCTGTAGAAACGCTTCCGATTGAGTTTCTTATAAATTGGGATTGATCGGTAATGACAGAGAGTTCAATATTCGCCGGAAGCACATTATTTTCTTCAAGAAATGCGATCTGATCGAAAATTCCGTTTGCGACTTCGACCGTATTTCCGGTCGGTTGTTTGAACAGAGTAACTTTAATACTGGGGATACCGTCCAATCGGGCAAAGATACGCTGTTCACGATGTGTATCCTGTATATCGGCGATGTTACGTAATCGTATCCTATCCGACAGATTACTCTGAGGGTTGGAGCCAGCCAACGCTCCCGATGTACGCTGCACCTGAATACGTGTATCTCTAATGTCATCTAATGATGAAAAGCGACCCAGTGTACGGCTTGCGTATTCACGGGTTCCGGCAATAACACGACCGCCGCTGGCATCAACGTTTTCATCGCGTATTGCTTGAATAACCTGAGAAACCGAAAGTCCATATCCTTCGAGGCGTCTTTTATCCAGTATTACATGTATTTCACGCTGCAACCCGCCTGCCACGTCGACCGACGCGACACCGGGTACGGTGAGAAAGTAATTAACGAATTCCTCTTCCGCCCATCGTCTGAGTTGAACGGGGTCAACGACTTCGGAGTACAGTGCTATCTCAACAATCGGACGCTGCGTGGGATCGAATTTGAATATCATGGGCGGATCGACATCCTGAGGCAGTCTGCCCCGCGCCCGGTCGAGTTGTGTGCTTGCGTCCCTGAGAGCGAGATCGATATCCTTTCCGTAATCAAATCGAAGCCGTACATTTGCGCGCCCTTCCTGCGTACTACTCGTTATCTCTACTACATCTTCGGTCGTCGCCATCCGCGATTCAAGAACTTTGGTAACGCTCTCCTCCATTACTTCCGGATCGGTCCCCGGATAATTTACTACCGCCATCACGACGGGGTAAACGATCTGCGGAAGTAAATCTACCGATAATGTCGTGAAGAAAAATATTCCGAGTACAACAATTACCGACACGATAGCAAGTGAACCCAACGGATGCCGGATCGACCATGAACTGAAACTTCTTTTTTCAAGATACTTTTTCATACTCCCTTACCTCTCCGTCATTAATTGTACCGGAGTTCGGTCGCGAAGCGCTCCCGCTCCGCGAACAACAACTTTTTCATTTTCCGAAACGCCTTCGATTATTTCGATGTATTCTTCCGTGCGCATTCCGGCGACAACTGCGCGAAAATGTGCCGTATCGTCGTTAACCGTATAGACATACCGCTCACCCTGCGGGTTCGTCATCACGGCATTCACAGGGACGACAAGGACGTTCTCGCGACGCTCCGTTTGAAATTCGACCCGTGCGAACAATCCAGGGAAAAGCCGCTCATCTCTGTCAATGAGTTCGACCTCGACCGGAATCAGACGTGTTGCCGGATCGGCGGCAGGGAAAACGCGGCGAATACGGCCATTAAATTGATCATCTCGATATGCATCGACTTGAACGGTTACTTCATCACCCCGGCTCAGATGCGGTGCCTCAAGTTCGGACACACTTACACGTATAACCAATTCATCCAGATTAGTAATCGTGAGCAGATGATCACGCTGTGATGCAACATCGCCGCGATCGACGCCGCGATAGGTGATAACACCGCTAATTGGTGCGTAGATTATTGTGTATTCATACAATGCACGCCGGTATTCATAACGCGATTCAGCTATTTGTGCCTGTGCCACGATATTTTGATATTCCTGTTCGGAAATAAGATTGCGCTCATAGAGCTGTTCGGCTCGTTCAAGATTTCGTTTTGCCTCATGATAGCTTGCTTCCGCTTCGCGGTATTGCGCACGCGGTACCGAATCGTCGAGTTGAACGATCACATTACCTTCACGCACCGGGTCGCCCTCTTCTACTTCTATCATATTGATCTTTCCTTCGGTTTGTGCAATGACCCTGACTTCATTTCGTGAAGTGATAGTGCCGGAAGACATGAGTGTAGCAGCTAACGTTCGTCGTTCGGGTTCTGTAACTTCCACACGTGGAGCCGGTGGACCTTCCTGCTGTTCATTTGATTCATTCCGGGAACATCCGGAAATAAATAGTAGTACTATCAACACCGATATGTATGTGATACGCCTAAAAATCATAAATTCACGTCCTATTCAATCATAATCCTAATATTTATCAAACATCAGTAAAAACTACAAGTTCAGGTTATTCATAACGCAGCGATTCGATAACGTTTTGTTTTGCGGCTTTCCGCGCAGGATAAATGCCGAAGAAAATGCCGATAGCGGCGGCGAACGTAAAACTTAATATGACAGCTTCAACAAGGATAACCGTGTTCCAGCCGGCGAAACGTGCAAGTAAGTCGGATGCAAACATTCCGGCACCGATCCCTATAATTCCACCGATGATACTCAACATAATTGCTTCAAGAAGAAACTGCATCAAAACATCCCTTCGCCGTGCTCCGACAGCTTTCCGAATACCTATTTCCCGCGTACGCTCCGTAACCGAAACAATCATAATATTCATTATTCCGATACCGCCGACGATAAGTGAGACACCTGCAATCCCTGCAAGCAGAAATGAAAACGTTCTCTGTGTATCCTGAAAAGTCGTTATCAGATCGGCCTGATTGCGTATCCTGAAATCATTATCCTGATCAGAACGCAAGCGGTGCTCGCGTCGCAATACACGTTCGACTTCGATTGATGCAATTTCCATGTTTTCCTGGGAGTTCACCTGAATTGTAATATTACTCAGATGATCTCTTCCAAGCAGTCGTCGTTGCGCCGTCATGAGCGGAATGAACACCTGTTCGTCGGGGTTATTCCATCCACCGGTTCCTTTTTCTTCGAGAATACCGATAACCTGAAACCGCTGACCAGCAATACGAATAGTTTCACCAACAGCCGAGCTGCGACCATATAACTCGGTAGCAATAGCCGACCCAAGCACAGCTACTTTGGCCGCTGCACGGTCTTCACCGTCGGTGAAAAATCGTCCCTCAACCGGTAGATGATTCCGGACTTCAGGGTAAAAGGACGTTGTACCAACTACACGTGCATTCCAGTTACGGTTGTGGTATTGTACCTGAAGGTTTCTTGACATTTCCGGTATAACTGCCTCTACAAATTGAGCACGCTCCAATATTGCATCGGCATCGGAGACAAATAAGCGAGCAGTACCACCGGTCAGCACCGCTCCTCCTCCTCCTCGTGCAGCACCCGGATGTACGGTCAACAGATTGCTTCCCATTGCTTCCAAACGCTCCTGTACGGAGCGTTGCGCACCCTCACCGAGCCCAATCATAGTAATAACCGCGCCGACACCTATAATAATACCAAGCATTGTAAGTAGTGAGCGAAGTTTATTTGCCCACAGCGCCGCAAGCGCAGTAAAAAAACTTTCAATTATACTGAACAATTCTTCGATTCTCCCTTATATCAATTACCGAATCCGCCAAATCCGCCGCGACTACGCATACGCTGCTGCCACTCAAGTGCAGCCTGGCGTGCACGGCTCATTGTTCTTACTACAATTTCTTCACCCTCTTCCAGACCGTCAACAATCTCAGTGAAATCAAAATTACTGATACCGACCGTTACTCTTCTCGGTTTTATTTCATCGCCATCCTTTACCATCACAATCTTCATGTTTGCCTTTCCGTCGTCGGTGCGCGGTCGTTCCTGAGAAGGACGCTCCAGGTTGTTACCGCGCATTGCCAATGCGGCACTGTCTCCGCTTTGCTGCATCATTGCGGGATTAACCAGCGCTTCATTCGGAACTTGCACAATATTTTGTTTGCTGGCAATCTCGATTTCAACATCGGAAGACATACCGGCTTTTAAATATCCCCCTTCGTTTGGTACAAGTATCGTCACACGGAATGTCGTAATATTCTGGTCAGTTCTTCCCTGTGGTGAAACACGGATAACTTCGCCTTTGAAAATTCTATCAGGATAGGCATCTGCCACGATTCGTGCCTTTTGTCCGGACAGAACTCTTCCGATATCAACCTCATCAACGTTTGCTTTGACATGCACAAAGTTCATATCGGCTACAGTTGCTATGAGAGTTCCGCCGCCGACGGTTGTAACACCCGAAGAAATTATCTGTCCGAC
>PWJF01000267.1 GCA_003560935.1 Ignavibacteriales bacterium | reverse complement strand
GCTATCTCACCGCGCTCGGACTTGCGCGTAACTCGGATATATTTGCGGCGGGCGTCGATCTTCACGGCGTTCATGACTGGGCGCTCAGAGGAGAACGGCGCAACGGCGGCGGCTGGGGAATATTCGACGAGGTAAAACGGGTTGCATATGAGTCATCCCCCGTTGCCGATGTTGAAAAATGGACATCCCCCGTTCTGTTTATCCACGCAGACGATGATCGAAACGTGGATTTCATACAGACAACCGATCTCGTTCGAAGACTTCAAGCCCTCGGGCAGGCACATGTTGAAACGCTCGTGTTCCCCGACGATGTGCACAGTTTTTTGTTGCATAAAAACTGGATGCGCACATTCGAAGCGGCGGATGATTTTTTCGAGAGATTTTTGAGAGATTTAAACAGCTAATTCGCTTCAGATGTTATTTATACATTTTGTTCCCACCCGGAATGTAGCTACCAAATGCAGGTAACTTTACATTTGGTAGCACTATTTGCTATATTATTGACGTATGGTTAAAAGACAATTTTGGTTGAAAAACATCGAATCAGCATGGGATAAGCAGAGTATCATATGGCTTTCGGGGGTTCGACGTGTAGGTAAAACCTATTTATGCAAAAGTATTCGAGATATAGAATATTTTGATTGCGAACTACCCCGTATCCGCGGGATAATGGAAGATCCAAAGACATTTCTGGAGGAAGTACGCGGTAGGCGGGTTGTCATAGATGAAATTCATCGGCTTGGTAATCCATCAGAGTTGTTGAAAATCGCAGCTGATTATTTTCCGGAAACGAAGATCATTGCAACAGGTTCATCTACACTCGGTGCTTCGACAAAGTTTAAAGATTCATTATCGGGTAGAAAAATCGAATTGTGGCTCACGCCAATTATGTCATCTGATCTTCAAGATTTTGATCAACCGGATTTGCATCATCGGCTTCTTCACGGGGGATTACCGCCTCTATTTTTATCGAACGTTGTGCCTGAATATGATTTTCAAGAATGGTTGGATGCCTATTGGGCGAAGGATATTCAAGAGTTATTCCGCATTGAGCGGCGTTATTCTTTTCAAAAATTTGTAGAACTGTTGTTGACACAAAGCGGTGATTTATTTGAGGCTACAAGATTCTCCAGGCCGTGTGAGGTCAGCCGTAGTACTATAACAAATTATCTCAAAGTATTGGAATGTACGTTTGTTGCTCATGTTGTTCGGCCATTTACTACACGGCGTGCCACTGAAATTGTATCGGCTCCGAAAGTGTACGGCTTCGACACAGGATTCGTGTGCTATTATCGTGGCTGGTACCAACTACGTCAACAAGACCTTGGATTTCTCTGGGAGCATTATGTTCTGAATGAACTTTATTCTCACTTACAATCCCGGGCTATAAACTACTGGCGAGACAAGCGTCGTCACGAAGTAGATTTTATCATTTCAAGACGTGGAAAAACGCCTTTGGCCATTGAATGTAAATGGTCGGCAGAAGAGTTCGATCCCGCCAACCTTCAGGCATTTTGGAGACAATATCCAAACGCGGAAATATTTGTTGTTGCTAAGAATGTCGATCGTCGTTTTTCACGTAAAATTCATGATATGACCGTTCAATTTGTCAACTTACCAACATTAATTGAGTACTTGGTGGATAATCGATCATGAAAACAGAAAAAATGTGGAGCGAGCTTGCGGGATATTATGACATACTTTACAGCTGGAAAGATTACGAGAAAGAAGCTGCCGTAATTCACAAATTGATCCGTCAATTGAAAAAATCACCCGGTAACGAGCTGCTGGATATTGCATGCGGAACGGGAAATCATATCCGGTATCTGAAGAAACATTATAAAGTGACCGGAGCGGATCTCAACAAGGAGATGCTGAAAATCGCAAAGAAAAAATTTCCCCGTCTAACGTTCCACCAATTGAATATGGTTTCGTTTGATTTAAAGAAACGGTTCGACGTTATCACCTGCTTGTTCAGTTCCATCGGATATGTAAAGACATACACGAATCTTATGAAAACCATCGATACTTTTTCATGGCATCTGAAACCGGGAGGTGTTCTCGTAATCGAGCCGTTTATCCCCAGAAATAAGTTTTATTCGGGGATTCCATTTGCAGACTTTGTCGATGAACCCGATATAAAAATTTGCCGCATGAGTGTCAGTAAAAGACGCGGCAACATGGCTATTCTCGATTTTCATTTTCTCATCGCGACAAGAAAGGGTATCGAACGGCTTCGCGATAAACATGAACTGGGATTATTTGATGTTGAAAGAGTCCTGAGATTATTGAAGAGTCACGGGTTCAGGGCGAAATATCTGAGAGAAGGACTCATGGAGGAGAGAGGATTGTTTATTGCGGTGAAAAAACAATGGTAACGCTATTACCTGTTTATTTCAACAAAATAAACCGTTTTGTTTCAACAAAATCTCCCGCGTGAATGCGATAGAAATATGTCCCGCTTGATACTTTGGTTCCGTCGAATACAATTTCATATATTCCCGCTGTATGTTCATCATCAACAAGAGTTCTTATCTTTTGACCGAGAACGTTATACACATCGAGCACGACACGAACTTCCTCCGATACCGCGTATTGGATTGTTGTAAGCGGATTGAATGGATTGGGATAGTTTTGAAAGAGCGCGAATGCGACGGGAATCTCATCAGCGATTTCAATTTCTGTAAGCCAGACCGCGTCCGGCAGGTATGTCAATTCGTTTCCAATATGTGTAAATGCGGTCACATCGTATATTGATACAATTGAGAGATCCGATTCTTTTCGAAGTTCATTGCTCCACAGTGTAAGTCTGAGCGGCTCACCGGTTATCGCGCCGGCAACCTCTTCGTTTGAGGTGACATTTGTTCCCCAGACAGTAATGACCGAATTTCCGTTTTGTATCACTCCGCTTCCCACGAGAGTACCGGATCCGTTCCAAACTCCGATTTCGTCGCCATTCTGAAAACCGTTCGCTTCGATAATAAGTATCGCGTTATTATCGGTTGGGCGAACGGATGAATATGCTGATGCGGTTTGCACCGTTCCGTTTGTCACGGAAGTTGGCTGCGAGGTTGTGCGTGCGAGCTTCACAGATGGCGTACCGCCTCCCGGATAAATCAATTCGGCATCTGCATTGAGATACATTTGATATCCATCACCCGGTACCATTGATCCGATGGTATTGATCGGGTCGGGACCGATGACGCCCGCAGGTATGTAAACGTTCCCGTTGCCATTTTTGACAATAATGAGTTTGTCTTCGATACTTTCAAGTTCAATACTCACGTTTGATGAATTATGTCCAAGATACGAAACCAAATTCCATCCACTCTTCAGCGGCACAGGTGCCGATTCCGGACTGAGAGCGACTCCGGTGAGGGTCAGTGTATCAGGGTGAGAAGAGAGAAATACCAGATATCCATTTGTATAGTGCCACATCCCGATATTATTGATGTCGAATTCGGGAATAAATATGTTTCCGTCCCCATCTTTTACAAGGGACAAATTGTCAATCAAATCGTTAAATAAATCCCACATCGATTTATTAAGCGGATCAACGTAGCTTGAAATCATATTCCATCCTTTTTGAAGTGGAATATGATGTGTTGTGAGCTTGCCAGTTGTGAAACTCCATTCAGAAGACCAACTACTCGATCCACTGGAATTGACTGCATTGACCTGCCAGTAATAGGTCGTCCCATATTCAAGATCGCTCACGGTATAGTTCGTGTCTGTAATACCGGTTTCGTCAACCAGAATATCGGAGGCTCCGTTTAAGACTCGTATTCCATATGAATCTGTTCGTTCAGTTGTTTTCCAATGGAGATCGATTGTAATATTCAGGTCCGAACTCCCATCCGCGGGTGTGAGTAACACCGGAGCGGGTGGCGGTTCCGTTACGAAATTTACATTTGATATATTATTCACTACCGGTCCCGAAATCACTCTGCTATTTGGTGAGAAAGCGTAACCGGATTTTGACGGAGTGATCAATATATTCGCCGTACCATGCGGGATACCGCTGATCAGATAACTGCCGTTGCTCTGAGTGAAGATGGTCTGTGTGAACCCATCACTCACTTGTATGCGAACATCCTCAAGTCCGGCGCCTGCTTCCGTAACGACTCCGCTTATGGAGTAGACGACGGTTTCTGCCGTAAAGTCGATTCCGGTGATATTTGAT
>PWJF01000027.1 GCA_003560935.1 Ignavibacteriales bacterium | reverse complement strand
AAAGTTCTTGTCATAGGTGCTGATAAAATGAGTGCCATTACCGATTACACGGACAGGAATACGTGTATTCTGTTCGGCGATGCGGCGGGTGTTGTGTTACTTGAGCCATCCGGGGATTATGAAACGGGTTTAATCGATTATGTAATGTATTGCGATGGTTCCGGTGGCGAGTTTTTATATATGAAGGGCGGAGGGAGCCTGCATCCGCCGACTCATGAAACTGTTGATAAAAAATATCATTATATTTATCAGGATGGTAAAGCGGTATTTAAAGTTGCCGTTGTCGGTATGGCTGATGTATCGGCAGAAATTATGCAGCGGAATAATCTTTCCGCTGACGATGTCGACTGGCTCGTACCGCATCAGGCAAATTCACGGATCATATCCGCATGTGCCGATCGAATGAATCTTGACATGTCGAGAGTAATGCTTAATATCGACCGGTACGGCAATACAACCGCGGCAACAATTCCGTTATGTTTATCCGAGTGGTGGCAAAGCGGAAAGTTGCAAAAAGGGCAGAACCTTGTATTATCTGCTTTCGGCGCAGGATACACATGGGGTGCCATGTACATTAAATGGACTATGGATGATGCACAATAACAGGTTGCATGGATAATACCTTTGCATTTTTATTTCCCGGCCAGGGATCGCAATACGTCGGAATGCTGAAAGACGTGTACGATGCATCGTCGACGGCTCGTGAGATTATTCAGACGGCAGACGATGTACTCGGATACAAGCTGAGTGAAGTATGTTTCAACGGACCGGCTGAAACTCTGCAGCAAACCGAAAACACACAGCCTGCAATTTTTCTACATGGATATGTACTTTATAAATTGTTAAGTGAAGCCGGCGTTCAACCCGTTGCTGCAGCCGGACATTCACTTGGTGAGTACACTGCGCTCGTTGCCGCCCGGGCACTATCGTTTGAAGATGCATTGCAGTTGGTTCGTCTCCGCGGACTGCTTATGCAGAAAGCGGGCGAGGATCAGCCGGGAACAATGGCCGCGGTAATCGGGCTTGATGACGATACCGTCGTGTCTATTTGCAATATTGCGCGGCAGGCGGGGATCGTACAAGCGGCAAACTTTAACGCGCCGGGGCAGATTGTGATTTCCGGTTCGATTGAGGGGATAATGGAAGCGATGGAGGAAGCAAAAAGCCGTGGCGCCAGGTTGGTAAAAGAACTGGTCGTAAGCGGTGCGTTTCATTCGCCATTAATGCAATCCGCTCAAAGTGAAATGGAAGATGCTCTTAAGAAAACAGCGGTACACGAAGCAGTTATTCCCGTGTACACAAATGTAACCGGTAAAGCCGTCATCGCTCCGGATGAAATTAAGACCATGCTGCACGATCAGATTACTGCACCGGTCCGTTGGGAATTGAGCATGAAGAATATGGTAGCAGACGGATGCACCAACTATCTTGAAGTGGGTCCGGGAAAAGTACTACAGAGTTTATTTAAGCGTATAGATCCATCCGTAAGAACCGGTACAGTCGATAAATGGGTTGATCTTGAAATGATAACGCAACAACAATCATCATAACGAAATTCGAAGGGAGAACATGCAAAAACCGCCTGTACTGATTGTTAAAGACTATGAAGTTGATCCGCTGTTGTTTTCACATGGTTTTCAGGAAGGATGTGGTCCGTATCAGTGTACCGGTAAATGCTGCTGCGATGGAGTGTGGGTGGATATCAAGGAGAAAGAACAAATTCTAAAAGAGAAAAATCTCATCAAAAAATATATGGATGAGACACAAAATAAAAACCATGAAGAGTGGTTCGGTGAATACTGGGAAGACCCCGACTTCCCTTCGGGTGCAGCGGTTGGAACTACCATTCATAATAATAGTTGTGTATTCCTAAATAAAGAAGGACGTTGTGTTATCCAGGTTGCCGCAACGATGGAAGGACGTGACCGGTGGGATATTAAGCCGTTCTATTGCGTATTATTCCCGGTCTCGGTAGCTGAAAAGACTTTGACATTTGATGAACATATGGAAGATGAAGGAGCTGCATGTTGTAATGTTTTTCCCGAATACCGGACACCGATGTTTGAGGCATGTAAAGACGAACTGATATACGCATTGGGTGAGGATGGTTATCGGAAGATGGTAGACCATTACGAACGATATAAAGAATATTATCAAAATTATTCCTCGGTTAAAAATTATGCGGTTTAAAGATAAAGTTGCTCTCGTGACCGGCGGGTCGCGCGGTATCGGGAAAGCCATTGTTGAAGCTCTGACGAAAGAAGGTGCAACGGTAGTATTCACCTATAAAAGCTCAAAAGAAGCTGCAGAACAATTTGCTTCCGAACTGAACGGGAGTGGGGCCATAACCGAAGCGTATCAACACGATGCATCGGATACCGAAGGGGCACAGCGTCTTGTTGAGCATGTAGTGAAAATATACGGGGGAATAGATATCCTCGTCAACAACGCCGGGATTACACGCGATCAATTACTGATGCGAATGAACGAAGCCGATTGGGATTTAGTTATTGATAATAATCTGAAAAGTGTATACAATCTGTCAAAAGCCGTTCTACGTCCGATGATGAGTAAACGGTACGGTAAAATTGTCAATATGTCGTCGGTCGTTGGAGTTATGGGTAATGCTGGTCAGACGAATTACGCGGCTGCGAAGGCGGGCATACTGGGATTTACCAAAGCGCTGGCGCGGGAAGTTGCGTCACGTAACATTTGCGTCAATGCAATCGCGCCCGGATTTATCGAGACCGATATGACCGGCAATCTAAACGACGATCAGAAAAAAATGCTTCAGGATCAAATACCGCTTAAGCGGCTGGGTAAAGCGGATGATGTAGCACAAGTTGTCTGTTTTTTATGCTCAACCGACGCGGATTACATGACAGGTCAGGTGTTATGTGTAGACGGCGGAATGGTAATGTCGTAGATCAATCATGCAATTAAAAATCACTTACTACAACAAACTATAATTCATTTGAGGAGGTTTCTCTATGTCAGACGATATCTTAAACAAGGTAAAAGACATCATAGTTAATAAACTTGGTGTTGATCAGGATCAGGTGACTGCCGAAGCGTCGTTTACCAACGACCTTGGCGCAGATTCCCTGGATACCGTCGAATTAGTGATGGAATTTGAGAAAGCGTTTAATATTCAGATTCCGGACGAAGATGCAGAAAAAATCGCCACCGTGGGCGATGCAGTCAAATATTTACAGGGAAAAATATCTTAAACGACGGCTGTAATCCGGCTGTATAATTAGGCTTTTATTTTGTACATTAGTATAAATACTAATGTATGTCCGCCAATATCAACCGGATTGTAAAAACTACTTCACAATTTTTCCACTATGTCTACATATCAAAAACGGCGTGTCGTCGTAACGGGATTAGGTGCGGTAACTCCCATCGGCTTGTCCGTCGACGAGTACTGGGAGTCGATGTTGGAGGGAAAGAGCGGGGTTGCGCCTATTTCCTATTTTGATACAGCCGAGTACGATACAAAAATAGCGGCGGAAGTAAAGAAATTCGATCCACTCGATTTCATGGATAAAAAAGCCGCACGGCGGACGGATATCTTTACTCAATTTGCCGTCGCCGCAACCGAGATGGCGTTAAAGGGTGCACGGTTGAGTACTGACAAGGTAGACCCGACCCGCATCGGTGTTGTCTACGGGTCGGGTATCGGCGGCATGTGGGCATATCATCACCAATCGGAAACCTTCTTTAAAGACGGCGGACCGAGACATATCAGTCCCCTTTTCGTGCCGATGATGATTCCGGATATGGCCGCCGGAACTATCTCGATTAGATACGGATTCAAGGGACCGAACTACGCAACTACCTCTGCGTGTGCAACCTCTGCTCATTCGATATCGGATTCATTTATGTTAATTCAACGGGGGAGCGCGGATGTGATGATCACCGGCGGGACCGAGGCGGCAATTTGTCCGATGGGAGTGGGTGGATTTAACGCGATGCGGGCATTGTCAACACGGAATGACCAACCCGAAAAAGCAAGTTGTCCGTTCGATGCCAAGCGCGACGGGTTCATAATCGGAGAGGGAGCGGGAACGTTGATACTCGAAGAATATGATCATGCACGAAGACGTAATGCGGAAATATATGCGGAAGTACT
>PWJF01000087.1 GCA_003560935.1 Ignavibacteriales bacterium | reverse complement strand
TTATCGCCGAACGCGAAACCGGACTGCTGCGTTTATATCGTAACAATTATCAACGAGGATATGAACCTGCCGGTTACTTGATGCTTCCCCGGGGCGTTCGGGGGATAACCGCCAGGAAAAACTCAGAAACAGGTCAGTACAATCTGTACGTTCTTGATATTGAAAACAGCAGACTGATCGTGATAGGGTTGCTGCCGTCGGTGATGGAGTATCTTCCGCATAAACTTGCACTTGCATCCGGAGCGACCGATATGGTTGCCGCGAACCTGTTCGGCGGAGAACTACCGGAGTTGTATGTCCTCTGTAAAGATTCCGGAACGATATCCGTGTACTGGTACGATCGTTCGTTCCGGTTGAACCATTCTATGATATCGCTGCCGGGGAATCCTGACAATCTCTATGTGCATCGCGGACCGAAAGATAGAATGAAGCTGGTTATATCCGATAAGGAGTCGGACTTGATAACCATTGTATCGATCCGGTGGGATCGGCTCGATGCGAATGTGTACGGTATACCTGCAATGGCAGGGTCGGATATTATTCATCTGGGACTAACGCCGGATGGAAAATTCCAGTTCGGTATGCTTGTGTTTGCAGCACAGACGAACATTCCGACATTGTCGTTGTTCGAGCAAATTGGAAGCGATGAATACATTGAGCGGACAATAACGCCGGTACAGGAGGGCGGCATGCTGGCGCTTGATGTAGTCGATATTACGGGAAACGACATGGTCGATATCGTGTACATGTTCCGGGAAGAGAATGAAAAGGAGGTTTATATTACTTCGGCACTTAATGATTCGGCATATGTTTTCCGGCGGCAAGGCGATACGCTCACGCTTGAAGATTCGACGGCAACACGGGGTTTCCTCATATCCGAATCCATGCCGTGGAAGCAGAGCACATCGTTCATCGGATACCTTGATGAACACGGTAAAAAAAACGGCCGTTTGTTCAGGATAAGAGGCGACAGCGACGGCTTGCTTTCGCTGCTTAGTTCAAATTCGGGAAACAAGATTATTACATCCCCGAATGATATTTTCGTGCTGCAGTCACGCACCGGATCATTTAATGATATTGTGTTTTACAACGCACTGACGGAACGGATTGAAATAGTATACAGCAAGGAGGACGGATCGTTTATGCCTCCGAAACCGATTAAGAGGGTCGACGATTTATCGGCCTTTACTGTTTATTCCGAGCCAATTGGTGAAGTGCATATGCTTGTTATCGGCAGAAAGGGTAAATCATACGTTGAGATTTCGAGGATTGAAGAGTAGAACGATTTTGCATGCGGGTCTGATGCTTGTTATGTGCTGGTATCCTGTGTATGCGCAATCAGGCAGGGGAGAAGAACATAGCGATGCATTTCGATTATTTATTGAGGGTGCAACCATTCAGGAAGCATTAACACACCGGGCGAAATGCGGTTTGCCGTTCATAACAGAAGTTAGAGCAAACTGGGATCGTTTGAGCGAACTTCAGCAAATGCAGTTTACGCAGCAATTCGAAAGACCGGTGACCGATACGTATATGATCAGCCCGAATGGGTATTTCCGAATTCATTATGATACAAGCGGTACCCATGCACCCGATCTCACGGATACCGGAGGCAACGGTATCCCCGATTATATCGACTCAACCGCAGCGGCGTTCGATTATTCTTATGAAATTCTGATCAACCAACTTGGCTACGATGCTCCCGTAAAATTTGGTGAAGTAGAGACGGAGACGGGAGATACGATCCGGTATGATGTGTATGTTCGGGATGTTGTGCTGTTGTATGGCAATGTGTACGGATTGACGAATCCATATGGTGACAGAATTAACGACGATGAGGATCCTGTACCCCGATACAGAGCATACATTGTTGTCGATAATTCATACGATCATACGCCGACGACCGGCATCGATGGTCTCAAAGTAACTGCCGCTCACGAGCTGCATCATGTAATTCAGATCGGTTCATACGGTTATTGGTTGACTATGGGTGCGCAGAGACCGACACGCTTTTTTTACGAAATCACATCGACGTGGCTTGAGGATGTAATTTATCCGGATATTAATGATTATTATTACTATCTACCTGTTTTGTTTATCCGTACTATTCATAACTTCCCGTTTTCTCACAGCAGCGGTTTGTTTATGTATGCCCGCGCCATCTGGGGACATATGATGGAAAGGCGGTACGGGGGAGATATTATGCGTGAGAAGTGGGAATATATCAGGAAAATGCATCCGATAGATGCTATCGACAGGGCACTGCGTGATCACGGGTCAACACTCGAACAGGAGCTTGCCGAGTTCAATCTCTGGAAATTTTATACCGGCGCAAGAGCACGCCCCGAAAACTATTTTATCGACGGCGCCGATTATCCTATGTTGACGGAGAAAACAGACGTTGTACAGCACATGGGCGAAACGATGTTCAGAGATGTCGATGTGTCGACACAAACGTTACATTTTCATTCTGTAGTGACCGACGAACAGGACACGGTATTTTTCCTGATAGGGAATGTCGATAAGCGTATTCAATCGGACGACGGATTTTATGAGCTGACGGTTTTCTCCCAGCAGCGTCCGAATACCATCCCGATCGGCAACGGTTTGTGGTATAGTCTTGAATCGAATAATCCGTCTGCATGGAAGGTAATTCCGGTTTATACCGATAGAGTTGTCAGCGATGAGCGGGTATCGGTATATCCGAATCCATTTGATACCGGGCAGGCATCGTCTGTGGCATTTGTAATCGATACGGACAAGGAGGTCGAGATAACCATTCTTTCAAGCGACATGCGGCTGGTATACCGGGATATGGTTAGTCCCGAACAGGCATTCGGCAGAACCGTATTCCGGTGGAACGGCCGCGATAACCGCAACCGCCTTGTGGCAAGCGGAGTATATGTTTACGTACTGCAATACGGGGATACGATAACCAAAGGTAAAATAACCGTCATTCGTGAGTAAATGAATTCAGTACTATTACAACTCGAGAATATTCGCAAGGAGTTTTCACGGCGAGTCATTTTCGATAAGATCGATTTCACTTTAACCAACGGGGATTCTCTTGCGATAACCGGCATAAACGGTTCGGGTAAATCGACACTTGTAAAAATCATTGCCGGTATTCTGTCACCGACGCGTGGCTCGCTTACGTTATCCGTAAACGGCAGAGAGATGAAGCTTGAGCAGTATCATAATTATATCGGGTTCGTCGCCCCGTATATTCAGATGTACGATGAGTTCTCCGCATATGAAAATCTGAAGTTCTTTGCACGTATCCGCGGTCTTCGATTTGATAAGAAGTACATTGATCATTTGCTGGATCGTGTCGTGCTGTACGGCCGGCGCGACGACGCCGTGCGTACCTATTCCAGCGGTATGAAGCAGCGGCTGAAATACGTATTTGCGCTGCTGCATAAACCGGAGATTTTGATATTCGACGAACCCCGTGCAAATCTCGACCGTCACGGTATAGCAACTGCGTATTCCATCATGGAGGAACATAAACCGGAGGGTATACTAATTCTTGCAACCAACGAGCAGGAAGATCTGCAGTACGCGGATACCATGATCAATCTCGACGAACTGCGGGAGCTGAGAATCGCGAATAAACAAAAACAAGATGAATTAGTGGCAAAATAATGTATTTTCAACAAACAACGGCGATGTTCATAAAAGACTTTCACTCCGAGCTGCGGACGCGCTATGCCATTAATGCACTCGTCATGTTTGTGATCACCACCCTTTCGATCATTCTGTTTTCGATAGGAGGGGAACGCGTTTCGCCGGATGTACTTGCCGGCATGTTGTGGGTGGTAATCTTCTTCTCGGCGATGTCGGGGTTATCCCGGTCGTTCGTCAGCGAAGAGGAGCGGGGTACGACAATGACGCTTCAACTGCTGGCACGGCCGGCGATCGTG
Source organism: Ignavibacteriales bacterium (assembly GCA_003560935.1). Lineage (GTDB taxonomy): Bacteria > Bacteroidota > Ignavibacteria > T3Sed10-11 > T3Sed10-11 > T3Sed10-11. The sequence goes on along the minus strand of PWJF01000087.1, from coordinate 294 downwards.
TATTTCGGGAAGCTGATTTTTAATCTGGTACTGATCTTTTCAATCAACGCCCTTGTCGTCACGTTGTATTTATTGTTTATTCCGCTCTTTACGGTGCAAACGGCGAGTATCTTTTTCCTGACGCTCTTTCTCGGCAGCATCGGCCTGGCTTGCGCGTCGACGATTATTGCGGCGATTATTGCAAAAGCGAATTCCAAAGGAACACTTTATCCGGTGCTTTCGTTTCCCATATTACTACCTCTGTTGATGACGGTGATGAACGCTACGAAGCTTTCTCTCGATGGGGCACCGTTT
>PWJF01000208.1 GCA_003560935.1 Ignavibacteriales bacterium | reverse complement strand
TATCTTCCGGCGGATATATATGTGCGGTATCAACGATTGAAACAAAGAGATATCGTATTCATTTGCGGATCGGACGAACACGGTGTGCCGATAACAATAACCGCCGAAAAAGAGAAAACAACACCCAAAGCGGTGGTCGATCGTTATCATGAAGCAAACAAACAGGCATTTGAACGTTTCGCCATGAACTTCGATAACTATTCCCGCACGTCGCTTCCGCTCCATCATGAAACGGCAAAGGAGTTTTTTCTCGATTTTTATGAAAAAGGTATTCTCAAAGAAAAATCGGAGAGACAGCTTTACTGCGAGAAAGATTCGATGTTTCTTGCAGACAGATATGTCGAAGGAACCTGTCCGAACTGCAAAAATCCAGGTGCGCGGGGGGATCAATGCGAAAACTGCGGCAACTGGCTGAATCAGGAAGACCTCATCGATCCAAAGTGTAAAATTTGCGGTACCACACCGGTGCTGCGTGAAACCAGGCATTGGTATTTCCCGCTCGGCGATTATCAAAAGAAGCTTGAAGCATACGTCGAAGAACGGCATACACGCGACGGATGGAAGGATAACGTGCTGCAATATTGCAGGAGCTGGTTCAAGGATGGACTTCAGGATCGCGCGGTCACACGCGACCTGCCGTGGGGTGTTCCCGTCCCGCTGGAAGGATATCCGAATAAAGTATTGTATGTCTGGTTCGATGCCGTGCTCGGTTATATATCATCCACAAAGGAGTGGGCTCGGAAGAAGAGTGAACCGGACGATTGGAAGCGGTACTGGCAGCAGGATGATACGAAGTATGTTGCGTTTATCGGTAAGGATAATGTTGTATTCCACTGCATCGTATTTCCTGCGATGCTGATGGCAAAGGGAGAATACATTGTGCCGGAGAATGTACCGGCGAATGAGTTCCTGAATTTTGAGGGTCAGAAATTCTCAAAAAGCCGCGGATGGGGGATCGATCTGAAAGATTTCCTTGATGAGTTTCCGAATGCCGATGCACTGCGGTACGCCATCGCGGTCAATTTGCCGGAGTATCACGACAGCGACTTTTATTTGAAGGATTACCAGGCGCGAAATAACAACGAACTTGCTTCGATACTCGGCAACTTTGTTAACCGTACGCTGTCATTCACCCGGAAGAATTTCGACAACACGGTGCCGCCGCAGGGAGCGCTGGCTGACGAAGATAATGCTCATCTGGATTATCTAAGAAATGCACCAGCGGAGATCGGTGGCTATTACGAACGATACCGCTTCCGCGACGGGTTGCTTGCCGTTATGAACGTCGCCCGCACCGCGAATAAATACTTTAACGATACCGCACCGTGGAAAACAATTAATGACGATCCGGACCGCTGCCGCACCACGATTAACGTGTGCCTGCAAACGGTTCATACCCTTGCGGTTCTTATCGAACCGGTTCTGCCGAATGCCGCACAAAAGATCCGGAGGATGTTGAATTGTCCGGAGCTTCATGCGGAACAATGGGATAATGCGGGTGAACCGGTTTTAGCCGACGGGCATAAGCTCGGTGAAAGTGAAATCCTGTTTGCCCGTATAGAAGATAAGGAGATAGATCATTTGCTCGAACGGTTATCGAACGAATCGCAAAAGGCGGAATCTCCGCAACGAACCGCTGTTGCCCCGGTAAAACCGGCGATCGACATCGAGGAATTTATGAAGGTCGATCTTCGCACTGCAAAAGTGACCGCCTGTGAAAAAGTAAAGAAGTCAAAGAAACTGTTGAAGCTGACAATCGATATCGGCAGCGAAACACGAACCGTTGTCGGAGGAATTGCCGAACAATATAAACCCGAAGACCTCGTCGGTAGAAATGTCGTAATCGTGGCAAATTTAAAACCGGCAAAATTAATGGGAGTGGAATCGCAGGGCATGGTTCTCGCGGCTATCGGGGATAACGGCAGCCCGATTTTGCTCATGCCCGAGAGCGATATGCCGCCGGGTAGCACGGTACGGTGAACTTGGAATCAGTTAATATCGGTTAATACCCGTTAATAATGGTTAACAACCTATGCATTAATTCAGTCAAATGAAACAACCACTACAATTATATACTTGTATCGCCGCATTCCTCCTCCTGCTTACTTCCTGCGATCACGGGCTCGACCCCGGTTTTACTTCCGGGTTTGACGGTACCGTAACCATCGTTGATGGGTGGTCGGAAGACAGCGAGATCCTTCAGGTGTATGTCGTCGTGTTTAAACGAATACCGGAGGACATCGACGATGCGTTTGAACAGTTTTCGGAAGGTACCATCAGATTTACCCAGTTGACACCCCCGTTTCAGGACGAGTATACCTACTCGATAAATATCGATCCCGGCATCTATGAACTTGTTGTATGCATCGGCGTGGAGGGTACGCAATTTTTAAACGTAGATGACTGGGTACTTTCGGGTATATATACGGAAACGAACAATCCGTTTGAATATGCTTCGATAAATATCCCGGAAAACGAAAGACTTGCAAATGTCGATATAACGGCGTCGGTGATTCATACCCTCCCGATAGAATTCTTTTTCAATTTTTAAAAGGACAAGAACGTGATGAAGTATGGTTTAGAACGCCTCGTTATCGTGATTGTGCTGCACTTTTTCCTTGTGTCATCATATGCCGCTGCGCAGGGTACGATCAGCGGTATCGTTCTCGACTATGAAACGCAACAGCCGCTTCCCGGCGCGAATGTGTTTCTTCAGGGCACCGTGATCGGGTCGGTAACTGACAATGATGGCTTTTTCCGGATCGGAAATGTTCCCGATGAGCAAATCACGCTCATTGTCACCATGATCGGGTATTTGAAGTACTCGCAGCCCGATGTAAGAGTGGCTCCGGGTGAATCGCTGTCTCTTACTGTAGAACTTCGTCCGACCGTGATTGAAATATCGCCGGTTGTCGTCACCGCAACAAAAACGGAGCGTTCGCTGCGTGATGTGCCGACGAGCGTTTCGGTACTCCAGGCGCGGGAAATCGACCGGCGCAATGCCTTTACGATCGACGAGGTTCTCCGGACGATACCGGGCGTGCATTTTAATCTTTCGCAAATAAATATACGGGGATCGAGCGGCTACAGCCACGGCGCGGGAAGCAGGGTAATGCTGCTTGTCGACGGCGTTCCGATGCTCTCCGGCGATTCGGGAGAAATAACGTGGGAGCTTATCCCGGTCGATCAGATTGAGCGGGTTGAAGTCGTGAAGGGTGCGGGATCGACGTTGTACGGCTCAAGCGCTCTCGGCGGAGTGGTGAATATTATCACCCGGGAACTGCCGGAACGCCCGACAACCTCGGTGCGTATGCTGGGCGGGTTGTACGGAAAACCGCATTATGAACAATGGCAGTGGAGCGGCCGGACACGGTTCAAACATCATTTGCAAATTGCACACGGTCGGCAAATCGGGAATCTGCAGATAACCGGCTTGCTCGGCACCATATACGACGACAGTTACCGGCGGAACGATTCACGCCGCAGAACGACGGGTTATATGAAAGGAAGATACACGCTTTCGCAGTATCAATCGGTGACGGTTTCGAGTTTTTTCATCGGACAGACCCGTCATAATTTTTTATACTGGAGTTCGTTCCATAATGCACTTGAACCGTTTGAGCAACAGATCGGCGAAGAGGTGGAATCCTTCCGTATACAATCGAATGTGCAGTACCGTCACATATTCGGCAGGGAATCGTTTCTTACCGCACGGGCGTCGTGGTATTATACCGATTGGGAAGACAATATAGGTATCGACGGAAACGCAAGCCGCTCGAATGTTTTCGGGACGGAGGTGCAGTTCAATCATGCAATTGCACGTTCACACTTTTTAGTCTCGGGAATTGATGTTTCATATAACACGGTGAACTCGGATATTTTCGGACAACGCGATGGCTTTGTATTTGCAGCGTATGCTCAGGACGAATGGAGCATCGGCACATCGCTCCGCCTTACCGGCGGCGTCAGGTTCGATATCACGCGTCTTGATACTATCGATACGTTCATGAATGTCAGTCCGCGGGCGGGTATTGTGTATACCGCACTTCCCCGGCTGACCCTCAGGGCATCTGCGGGTGCCGGATTCCGCGCACCGTCCGCTGCTGAAGCGTTTACAACGGCTGTCGCTTCGGGACTGATTGTTCGGCCGAACCCCGACCTTGAAGCCGAAAGAAGCAGCTCGTTCGAAGCAGGGTTTAACGCGGATGTAACAAACTG
>PWJF01000097.1 GCA_003560935.1 Ignavibacteriales bacterium | reverse complement strand
CCGTTGATGCTCTCGGGAACGGCATTTCGACTTCTCCTTCGAATAGTATATCCCAAGCAGGGCAAGATTTCCCCGCCATAACGATCGGAGATATGGTTGATGCACAGTATCGTCTTTTGACCGAACGATTCGGATTGAAGCGGATCCACGGCGCCGTGGGCGGATCTATGGGTGGAATGCAGATATTTGAATGGCTTGTACGGTATCCAGAGTACATACAGAGAGCCGTACCGTATGTCTCGTCGCCTCGCTTGAGTTCGTACGATCTTCTGGTGATGAATTTCAGACGGGAAATTATCGAGACCGGTAGGCGTAACGGTGTCACCGACCGGGAAATTATGACGCTTCTTAACATGAATAATGAATTGCTTGGCAGGACGCCCGATTATATTCATGAGCGGCAATCGCGCAATGATTTTAATACATATCTTACGGCGTTCGACCGGGAGCCCTCCTCACAGTTTACGGTCGATAATTACCTGACTCAGCTCAATGCTATGATCGATCACGACATTTCACGACATTTCGGCAAGTCGATTGAACTGGCGGCAAAACAGGTGCGGGGAAACGTCATGGTCATAGTTTCCGAAACAGATCACCTCATCCATCCCGCTCCGGCAATTGAATTCGCCAGGTTGATCAATGCGGGATTAACCGTCCTTCAAAATGATTGCGGACATCTTGCGGTGGGTTGTGAAATCGAAATGACCAGTCAACTAATTCAAGCTTTTTTTTCAATGTGATTGCACTTGTACCCATAACAATAATAAGTATACAAAATAACGAAAGTTGTAGGAGGTATATATGTGTTTCCGTCATTTTCTCATTTACGTTGTCTTATTCATATTATTAACCGCCGTCGTCGATGCGGATGCTACCCGATTGACATCGGCCGATTACATGAAAGCAGAACGGTTTTTAAGTTGGAATATGGAGGGCAAAGTATTCGGCGGCAGTGTGAATCCAAACTGGATCGATGAAAATCGCTTCTGGTACAGGAACCGGTTTAGTGAAGGACATGAATTTATATTCGTCGATCCCGCGGCGGGAACCAGGCAACGTGCATTCGATCATGAGCGTCTTGCATCTGCACTTTCCGAAAGTACGGATAAGACATATGAAGCGTTTAACTTGCCGTTCACACAATTTGAATACTTAAATGGCAGACATTCCCTTCGATTTACAATTGAAGGAGAGGAGTGGCGGTGCAATATCGAGAACTATACATGTTCAGGACCGCACGAGCGGCCGATTCGTGTGCCGAATTCCGTTACATCGCCGGATGGTAAACTGGCAGCATATATAAAAGATCATAATCTTTGGATACGAGACCTTGAAACGGGTGACGATGTTCAGCTCACGACAGACGGCGAAGAATATTATGGATATGCAACAGATTCGCAGGGATGGACACGAAGCGAACGACCGATATTACTCTGGTCTCCCGATTCGCGCAAGATAGCAACATACCGTCTCGATGAAAGGAATGTGGGCAAAATGCCGCTCATAGAAATGCAGGAAGGTCGGCCGAAACTACATTACTGGCCGTATGCATTGCCCGGAGATACTGTTGTTCCGATGCACAAACGTATTGTTATTCATGTTGAGGTAAAGCGGATTGTTCGCCTCGATGTCGACCCCGATCATCAGCGAACATCGAATTGCTGCGGTATGACTCGTGAAGGTAATTGGGGTGATATCGAGTGGAGTGCGGATTCAAGACATCTTGCATTTGTCTCAACTTCACGCGATTATAAGGAGGTAAAACTCCGTGTCGCCGATCCACATACCGGTGAGGTTCGTACCGTATATGAAGAACGCGCGAATACCTTTTTCGAATCCAACCTTCGAGATCTCGGTGTACCGAACTGGCGCGTCTTTCATGACCGGAACGAATTCATATGGTTTACACGTCGTGACGGGTGGGGGCACTTGTATTTGTACGATCTTAAGACCGGCGCAAAGAAAAGCAGGATAACGTCGGGTGCATGGAATGTCGTGGACATTATTCACATCGATACAAGGAATAGATGGATTTACTTTACCGCTGCAGGAAAAGATGAGGAACGTGATCCTTATTTTCAACATTTATACAAAGTGAGATTTGATGGCAGCGGACTCACTTTGCTTAGTCCCGAAGATGCCAATCACGAAATAACCGTTTCTCCCTCCGGCACATTTTTTGTTGACTCTTATTCACGGTTTGACGTACCACCGATTTCCGTTGTGCGCCGTCAGGATGGCCGGGTTGTTACCACGCTTGAGGAGGCAGATATAACCGAACTGGAAAAGATTGGATGGAATACTCCGGTGTCATTTACGGCAAAAGGGCGCGACGGCGTAACTGACGTGTATGGTGTGATTTATAAACCATCGGATTTTGATTCCGAAAAGAAATATCCGATCATTAACTCGATTTATCCTGGGCCGCAAAGAGGTAGTATAAATACAAGAAGTTTTTCTGTAACCGATAGAGGGCAAGCACGAGCACTTGCAGAACTTGGATTTATTGTAGTGCTGATAGATGCAACTGGTACACCACGGAGATCGAAAGTATTCCATACCGAATGGTATGGCGATATGGGAGACAATGGGCTGGAAGATCAGGTCGCAGCGATGCGTCAGCTCGCTGGCCGGTATTCATGGATTGACCTCGATCGTGTCGGTATTTACGGCCATTCGGGCGGCGGGTTCGCCGCTGCAGGTGCGATGCTTCGTTTCCCGGATTTTTTCCACGTTGGAGTCTCAAGCGCTGGCAATCATGACAATCGTGGGTATACCTATTACTGGGGGGAAAAGTACCAGGGATTGCTTGAGCGAATGCCCGACGGTTCCGACAGCTATGAAGATCAGGCTAACCATTTACTCGCTGAAAATTTAAAGGGCAAGCTCCTGGTCACTTACGGTACAATGGATTCGAATGTCCATCCCAATATGACATTACTCTTAATTAATGAGCTGATAAAACATAATAAAGATTTTGACGTGATGGTCTTTCCCAACCGCAGACATGGATATTCTAACGAGCCGTATAATATTCGGATAACATGGGATTATTTCGTTCGCCATCTTCTTGAGAAAAGGCCGCCTGCGGGATATACGATCAGACGGTGAGTCCGTCTGTGATGTACATCACATTATTTCCGCCGCTTTCGGGAATTACAGATCGGATGTGATTACCTTCATATTATCTGTTCCGGATTTTTCGTATTTAGTACCCATACCTAAGTACGAAGGAGAAGCACCGATGGTACAGATGATGATTGAACATTTTTCGACGCAAGCTGCCCGGATCATATATATGCAGAAATCAGACTACGTGGATTCGATGGTGAAAGCAGGGGTTATTAAAGAAAATCAGGCGGAACATGAATTAGCCCGATTACTTGAGCGCAGTCTGCTTGAACTCGGATTAGAGGTACCGGAAGTTGTCCGGTCAAGGATGTAAACGTTATTGGGCATTATCCTGCCGGATATAAAGGGTACAACCCTTTACTTTCCCTGCATATTCCTGATCTGAGTTTTCAATATGTCCTTTAACTTCTTTTGATAATCCAGAATAAATCGCAATTCTTCATTGCTGTACTCTGCATATAGTTCATCCAGCAAATTCACTTGCGGCTACCTAACCGGAACACGAGATCATATCGAGTGCTTTGTGTTCGGTTGAGCTTAAACCGGATTTTTCCTTCTTTAATTATGCCATATTCAAATGCGTCGATGTTGTATTATGAAACGTCGAGTTCGTATTTCTGTTCTAATAACGGTTTCCCAAACTCGGTCGAATCAACTTCCTCGGTCAGTTTGAATCCGTGTCTCGTATACAATGAGGCTGCCGCCTCGAGTTCATTTGTTGTCCAAAGGTATGCTGTAGTATATTTACATTGATGGAAAAAATCCATAAACAGATTCATCAGCTTTTTACCGAGACCAATGCCTCTGTACTCCGGATGAATCAGGAAATAACGAAGCTGGGCAGCGTTGTTATCGCGATGCATTAAAAGAAGGAATCCGACAATTTTTTGATAATGTGCGCATATCCAGATACGGTCTTTGTATGGATCGTATTGTTTATAGAATTCTAGTAATCCCTCAGCGACGTATGTCTCAAAATCGATACCATGATCATATTCTGTTGCATAGAGATTACCATGCATAAAAATTATATAGCCAATGTCGCCGGGTAGAAACGAATTCCTGATGTTAATATCGTTGAGAGT
>PWJF01000049.1 GCA_003560935.1 Ignavibacteriales bacterium | reverse complement strand
TCCTGAACCTTCTTAAGCAGGTGGAAAACCCGTTGGTTGGTATACTGGTTGGATTGGTGATTACCGCTATTGTGCAGGCAAGCACGGCAACGATCGGTATTACTATGGTGCTTGCAGTCCAGGGACTTATCACTCTGGAGGGAGCAATAGCCGTTGTATTCGGTGCCAATATCGGTACGTGTATTACTGCGATCATTGCCAGTCTGAACAGCTCTATCGACGCTAAGCGGGTTGCCGTCGCGAATATTTTGTTACGGATCATTGCGGTGCTCCTTGTTATTTTGTGGATCCAGCTGTTTGCCGATTTTGTCCGCTGGATTTCACCGTCTGGAGAAGCTGATGCCGGCGCGCTTCCCAGGCAAATTGCCAACGCTCATACGGTATTCAATATAGGAATGACGCTTGTTTTCCTCCCGTTCTCGAAAATAATAGCGCAACTGCTGATGAAAATGCTTCCCGATCCTGCGGTGACCGATCCGGAATTCAGATTAATATATATCGAGGACAGGCACATTACCTCTCCTATGGTTGCGATGGCACAGATAAAGCGGGAGATAATCCGGATGAGCGAAAAAGTGCAGCATATGATAAACGATATACGGCCGGCGTTGCATGATGATACTACCGACCGGGTGGAAGCCATAGAAGAGCGAGACGATCAAATCGATTTCTTCAGGAGAAATATTCCGAGATACATAACGAGAGTGACCGAGAGCGAGCTCGACGAATATCAATCCAGCGAGTGCATGCGGTATCTGTGGGTGGTGACGGAACTGGAACTTATCGGCGACGATATCTCAAAAGTCATCTGTCCGATGCTTAAGAAAAAAATTAATAAAGGCGTATCGTTCTCAAAAGAGGGCGAAGAGGAGCTACTTGATTATCACGGGAAAATTACCGACCGGTTTGAAAAAGCGATCGCGGCGTTCTCTTCCGATAACAAATCGCTTGCAAAGGAGATCATCGATACCAAACGCGATCTTGCCATACTGCACCGGACATATCGCCGGCGTCATTACGGGCGACTTATGAAAGATGTTCTCGCGACAAAAGAAACCGCGTCGATCCATATAGACCTGTTGAACAGTCTCAAAAAAATAAATTCGCATATTACCGATATTGCGCGGGCGGTATCGGGAGATATCGAGCCGTGGGACAGAATGCAGGAGGACACTGAAAGCGATCCCGATCATGAGAAATACAAGACTCTTACCGGTCCGGAAACACACAATCCCGGAAGAAGTTCGGGCGAAGACTCATGATACAGGCAGCGATATTCGACATGGACGGCATCATCATTGATTCTGAACCTTTCTGGCGGAAGGCCATTTCAGACGTGTTATCAACGATAGGTATACATTTAAATTCTACACAAGCTATGCAGACAACCGGCCTCCGGGTTGATGAAGTTGTGCACTACTGGTATGAAAGGTATTCATTAACGGATCCATCACCTGAAACCATATCGCGAAAAATAAACGAGCGAGTTATTGATTACATTAAAGAAGAAGGAGCATTGATGGATGGTTTGGAAACGGTGTTTGGTATATTTCATAGGCGCGGCATACCGGTCGCGCTTGCTTCTTCTTCGGATTACATCCTGATCGATGCGGTTGTCGATACTTTTAACATACGAGGTCATTTCGATGTCATCTACTCTGCAGAAGAGGAACAGTACGGTAAACCGCACCCCGCCGTATATCTATCAACGGCACGAAAACTGGATGTCCCCCCGTACGCATGTCTTACCATTGAAGATTCGCTTGCCGGCGTTATCGCCGCAAAAGCCGCACGAATGGCGTGCATTGCAAAGCCGGAAGTGTACCCGGATTATGATAAAGGATTTCATATCGCCGACAAAATAGTCGGATCGTTACACGGGATCGATGAAGATGTGCTGCGGGAGATCGAAGCTGAACAGGCAGGGATTAGTGATCATTAATGCGAAAATGATAAAATAAGGCAAAATCATTATGGACAAAACTGTTTTTAATTGTTTTGCCTATAATGGTTTTGTCGTTTATCAATAGTTATGTAAACCAAAGGTTGCAGTTTTCCGGTTATACTATTATTATTGAAATACCGGTGTATATTTGAAAAAGTATTGCTATGCTTCAACACATCAAACGAATACTCGCGTTTCTCTCCATCCTCCTGATTTATTTCATTGCGAAAGAGTTTCTGGACCTGTACGTCTCCCTCAATGCCGTCCATCCTTATCTCGCCTATGGATTTATCGTGCTGGCTGCCGGCGTGCTGGTGTATTTCGTCGGCATACCGGTGTACCGGATTATCCGGATACCGAAAGCTCCGCGACCGCTCACAAGCGAGGATAATCTCGAAAAGGAGCTGGCAAAGCGGTTCGAGCTGCTGGAAAAAAATCCGTTTCTGCTTTCGATAGAGTACGACATGGCTTCGGTGCCGCGGACAAAAGAAGGGTACGAACGCGTGATGCGAGTCCTTCGAAAAGAATCGGCGCGGATACGGAATAAGTACGTGAACGGACTGTTCTACAGCTCGGCGATCTCGCAGAACGGCTTCATCGACGCGATACTGATCCTCTCCTCGTCGGTCAATCTCGTGAAGGATACCTTCGTGTTGTACAACGGCAGGGTATCGAACCGCGATCTGCTGACCATCGGGAGGCAGGTCTATTACTCGATGGCGATCGGCGGTTCGGAGACGGTCGAGTATGCAACGGGCGAAATATTTTCGAAATTGTCGACCCAGGGGATGAAGAGCATACCGTTCTTCGACAAGATCCTCGGCTCGCTTGCCGACGGTTTTGTCAACGCGGCGCTGCTGACGCGCGTCGCACTGATCACCGATAACTACTGCAGCAAGCTGATCGTCGAATCGGAGAAGGACCTTCGTCCGTCGCCGGTTTTTATCGTACAGACGGCTTCGAACATCACCGGTACGCTGCAGAAGAAACTGTACAACGAGATGAAAAACCTCGCGGGCGAAAAAATAAAAGACGCCGCCGGCTGGGCGGCGAACCCGGTCAAGGTTCTCTTCGAAAAAGTACGACCGAAGAAAAAGAAACGAGCGGAGGAGGATCTGTTGTATTGATACCGGAATGTAATCATTATACCATAGCACGGAGAAATGGTTTTCACGTCCCGGCTTCTATCTGAACAATGTATCGGAGTATGGGAGTATCGGCGTATCGGTGAATTAAACCGCAGAGTTCTTCTCCGATACACCGACACCCCGTTACTCCGATACTCGATCACGCTCCGGCGGTAAACAGACCGTATAACCGCCCGTCGATTGTACCCTTGACCGGTCTTCCCCATGACCGTTTATACCATATCGAATCCTGCCGGTTTATTTCCGTTTCATCGATCGACCCGTTCATGCCCGTATATGACTTTGAATATTTTTCAATGTTTATGTAACAAAATGACTTTACGTAACATTATTTGTTTGTAAATTAATAATATTCGGCATTTTTTATAACTGGCATATTATTTGCGATTATTTTGCAGAAACATCGGGCAACGTGTTAATTGTAAATATTTTTCAATCAACTACATAAACCAATCAATAACTATGAGGAGCATCATGAAACGATTTATATTTGTCGTATTTTGCTGCGTTCTTATTGTTGGCTCTACATCTGCTCAAGGGCTCGCCTTTTGGGGAATCGGAGGCGGTATGGGATTTGTAAACGTGTCAAATGGTTTTGGAAGCTCGACAAGCGGATTCGGTCTAAATGCCCGTGCCGATATTGGAGATATCGCCAAAAATCTCCGTCTTATACCCGAGATCAATTTCTGGTCGGTTTCCGAGAATTTTGATTTCTTCGACGAATCATTTAAATGGACGTGGAGGGATTTCGCGGTCAATGCGAATGTGCACTACTTTTTTGACGTCGAAGGATCTCTTCAGCCATTTTTAGGAGGCGGGTTAGGGCTGAACTTCATTACGCTCAGCTTTACCGATACCTTCATGGAAGAAACGTTCTCGGCCAGCAGTTCGACCACTGAAATCGGCGTGAACCTCATAGGCGGGGCGCAGTTAAATCTCGATGGACCGGTCAAGCCATACGCCGAGTTCCGCTATGTTCTGGTCAGCAATATGAACCATCTTATGATACAAGCAGGTATCATGTACGCGTTCTAACAACTCCTCGACGAAACCGTGCGTGATAAACAAAACCCCCGAACCAACGGGGGTTTTGTTGTTTACTATCTCTCTTTCGGGCGCACAACGACTGG
>PWJF01000120.1 GCA_003560935.1 Ignavibacteriales bacterium | reverse complement strand
GGTAAGAATGTTATTTTTCTTGTGGCGGGATCTTTTAAGGCAAAAATTATGAAACAGATATATTATAGAACTGATACAACATATCCTGCAGCGCGGGTTAATCCTGCAAATGGTACATTGATATATTTTATAGATAAAGCCGCGGGAGCAAATGTTGAATTTAAATAAATTTATTGTATATTTTCCCTACCTTTGTAAAATACTGCTTCCCAATTAGAAAACTTGCATACATTTGCCTTATACACCAAACAAACTATCTCCTCGATCAGCAACTGCGTCAACTCGAAAAGCAATTTTTAGAAGATGGCGGCATCACCGAACGTATGTACCAAGCTCGTAAACATCATCGGAGTAAGCAGTAATTACTAAATACAACTAACCAACCGACCCCCGAAAACCGAAAACTGTAAACCGGCAACTGGAACCCCCCTTGTCACCCTGCTGACAGATTTCCATATCCCGATTTCTTATTCTTTATATGAAAATTAAATCATATAACAAAAGGAGTGTTACTATGAAATTAATCGGAATACTACTCATAGTTCTCATGAGCTTACCCGCATTTGCACAACGAAACATCGAACGCGTCGGGCAGGAATGGAATACGGACAAAGAAAACCGTATCGTCGATCTCAATGAGATCGTTGCACTGCTTCCGCGCGACAGGATACCGCCGATAGACGACCCGGTCTATTGGGATATTAAACGTGCGAAAAATACTTTTTTTGAGCACGAACCCGTTATGGTTGTGGATATTGACGGCGATGCGCGGGCATATCCATTGAGCATTTTAATGTGGCACGAGATTGTGAACGATGTCGTCGGCGGGAAACCGGTCTCGGTAACCTATTGCCCGCTCTGTAACGCAGCGATCGTGTTCGACCGGCGGCTCCAACACGATGGCAGGGAATTATTGCTTGATTTCGGTACTTCCGGTATGCTGCGTAAAAGCGACCTGGTGATGTGGGACCGCCAAACGGAGACGTGGTGGCAGCAACTAACAGGTGAAGGAATCGTCGGAAAACTCGCAGAGGCACAATTGACTATGGTACCGTCGCTGCTTATTTCCTTTGAGGAGTTTACCGAAAGCTATCCCGATGGGAAAGTACTCTCCACGGAAACCGGTGCGCTTCGGGATTATGGCTCAAATCCTTATGTACAATACGACGATCTTGGCGTCGACAGGCCGCGGCTATTTGACGGTGAAGTAGACGACCGATTACCGGCAATGGAACGGGTTATAAATATTTCGGTAAACGAGGATCATATAATTTATCCACTCTCAAAAATTCAGAAAGAAGGCGTAATTAATGATGACCCGTTTGGAAAACGCGTTGCGATATTCTTTCAGGAAGGAACCGTGTCGGTATTAGATACACCTGATATTTCCGAAGGAAGGGATGTCGGAGCGGTGAGCGTATTCGATCCGGTTGTAAACGGAAAGCGATTGACGTTCCGGAAAACCGACAGAGGATTTATTGACGACCAAACCGGCACACGCTGGAATATATCGGGCAAAGCCGTAGAAGGCGAACTTGAAGGCACACAGCTTCCGTGGATGTTCCACGGTAATCACTTTGCATTTGCGTGGTTGGCGTTTCATCCTGAAAGCGAGATATACGGGCAGTAGAGGTATTAGCTGATGTTACGCATTATAGTACTTTGATTCTTTAGCTGATGAAAATCCTAAGCACTAATTTTCTAAATCCTAAACAATGTCTAAATTCTAATGTTTTAATGTCCAAAACAGCATGAATTCAGGAAGTTTTGAACATTTTAATTTGGGTAATTTGAAAATTGTTCAGGACGTGACCGGATTTCGATATTGGGATTTAGAGTTTTAGTGGACCTTTCTATTTTTGCGTAACATAAGGTACTGCATCTATCGTGACTTGTCATCTTTCTGACAGTATTGCCCAGTGAAATTTCGTAAATTAACCATGTTAACTCAAAACAATCAATGATTACTTAATGCAGGGAGGAAGCAACATGAAATATGTAATGTCGTTTTTGATGATTGTCCTTATCTCATTGCCGGTAATAACGGGTGAAAATGAGAGTGAACCGGAACTGATAGCGCTCCGGATGTATGCGGATTGGTGCGGAAAATGCAAAACCCTCGATCCGAAAGTCGACGAGGTGAAAAAAGAATTCAAAGGGAAGGGCGTTCTCTTTGCAGTATTCGATCAAACCGATGAGTTTGCACAGGAACAATCTGTGCTGCACGCACGGCTTCTCGGTCTTGATCATGTTCAGAGGGAATTCGGAGGGCAGACAGGATTGCTGCTTCTCATCGATCCCGAAAGCGGAAAAATCAAGGAGCGAATAACGCATCAAATCAGTGTAGATGAGTTACGTAATAAACTAACGGCATACTTAAATTAATCACTAATTATCAAGAAAGGAGTAATCTAATTGTCCAAAGCAGCAGTAGTAGTAATGGCAGATACCGATACACACGAAAATATGGGAAGAATGTTGAATGCCCTGGAATTAACGAAGGAGTATAAAGAATCGAACGAGGATGTAACGCTTATATTCGACGGTGCAGGCGCCAAATGGGTGCCGGAACTTGAAAAGGAGGATCATAAGCTGCATAATCATTATGTTGCGATAAGAGATAAAATTTCTGGTGTGTGCAGTTTCTGTGCGGGCGCATTTGGAGTAAAAAATGCCGTGCAATCGTCGGGCGTCAAATTACTCGATGAATATGAAGGTCATCCGAGTCTGAAGCAATATCTCGATAAGGGCTACCACGTCGTAACATTCTAACACATAGCACTCTATCTCCATTGTGCAGGTACGTTCTCCTGAGCGTACCTGCATATTTAAATAAATAAAGCCACGGATTGCACTGATTCTGAAACAGGATAAGGGAATAATCTGTATAACCTGCGGCGAACTTACATGATTTGAGCACCTCATCTCTGAATTGTTTAAAACGTCTTCCCGCGTATTTCATTAACAGACCACAAAGAATAGTTTATTTTTCGTATCTTAAGCGGTGTTGACAATATTTTCCAGTTCGTCGCTGTTATTTCTGGAATTGATGGAGGCTGCTGTTTCATCATGCGATTTCACACGGTAGTATTTTATTCCGGAATATTAGTCGCTGCATTGACGATCAAAGCATTTGAGATAAATGTCGAACATTCGGAGAACGGTCCGTCCGGCAATCTGAATCGATGCGGCACAAGAGATAGCATAATTATGCAACCCGGCGAAGAAGTACCCGGTCGGTTTCGCATCGGGCGGGTTATAATCAGCGGTAATACGAGAACCCAGGAACGTGTCATACGCAGAGAACTCTACACGATTCCCGGAGACTATTTTTCCCGTGAGAATCTGATTCGCAGCGTCAGCACACTGCAGCAGCTTAATTATTTCAAACCAGAATCAATTCAGCCCGAACTTAAGTTCGAGGACGACGAAACCGTAAACATCGTGTATAATCTTGAAGAACAATCCAGCGATACATACAACGCATCGGTGGGATATACGCCCGGTTTCGGATTAACGGGCGGTCTTGGAGTAAGCTTTAATAATTTCGACCTGCGGCGCCCGTTTCGCGGCGGCGCGGGGCAGCAGTTGCAGCTCGACTGGCAATTCGGTGAGCCGGGTACATTCAGAACGTTCCGTATCTCATTTACCGAACCCTGGTTATACGATACTCCCACTTTATTCGGTGTCGACTTATTCGATACACGGCAGAGAATATTTATCGATCATCGGCGGACTGGTGCAGCGCTCCGGATCGGCAGGCGGTTTCAATGGCCCGACGATTATTTTCGCGGGACGTGGATTATACGCTGGCAACGGAACGATGTAGAAGAAGGTCAGGATATATTTCTTCCCGGCATATCGACACATTTCGGCGTTGCACAGATTATCGGCCGCAATAGCACAGATCATCCGGTGTTTCCAACAAGGGGATCCGATATCTCGATTACCAATGAAATCGCGGGAGGCCCTCTGTTGCCCGGTACCGTTGATTTTCACCGTCATATGATGGATGCAAATTGGTATGCGTCGCTCTTTAATTCGAAAAGAATTGTTCTTGCCGTGAAAACAAAAACCGCGTCGTTATTTCCAATAAACGATGCGTCGAGAATACCTCCGGTTGAACTTTTCTTCATGGGCGGCACCGGTCTCGGTCAGTTTAACACGATTCCGCTGCGAGGTTATAAAGACCGAAGCGTGGGGCCAGTCGATGACGAGGGGAATCCGGTCGGCGGACAAGCAATCGCAGCTTATACAGTAGAATTACGGTACGCTCCTATTCTGGATCCATTCACTGTTTTTCTACTCGCATTTGCAGAGACTGGAAATGTCTGGGAAGAACTCCGGGATATACGATTCCGTGATCTGCGCAGATCAGCAGGCTTCGGCATTCGTATTAATGTCCCGTGGCTTGGTATGATCGGATTCGATTATGCATACGGATTTGATACTGTGTTCGCTCCTCCCGACCGGCGTCCCGAAAAACCGGGCTGGCAGTATCACATTCAGATCGGACGGGGAGTATGGTAGCGATTGACTTTCTTAAATAATTCCTCCATCTTTCATAACCTTTTATCCTTTATTAACAATATCCGACCTTTCATAAACGGAGCGCACCATGATTCGGAAAGAACTTAAATACTTCGTCTGCGGCACGTTAGCGGGATTTGTATTCTTCGGCGTACTGTATATCATACCGGCCGAACAAAATAATATCACGATAGAAAATATCTCACATGCGGAAAACATAATAGGACTTAGTTTCTCCGAAGCAGAGCGGGATTCCATGATCGATGGCCTTTCACAATACCGCTCGAGTTACGAAGCCATTCGCGCATATGGATTGAATAACAGCATACCGCCTGCGCTGACGTTCGACCCGCTTCCTTTGGGTTATTCTTTCGATACTAATGATAGCGGATTGGATTTAGAGAACCTTTCCAATGTTCAATTGCCCGATGATCCCGACGATCTCGCCTTTTATTCAATCCGTGAACTTGCCGGATTGATCAGGACCCGTCAGATAACATCAATACAACTTACGGAATTTTATCTTGACAGACTGAAAAAATTCGATCCGGTGCTTGAGTGTGTCATTACCTTTACCGAAGAACATGCAATACAGAAAGCCCGGGAAGCCGACGAAGAGATTGCTGCGGGCAATTATCGCGGTCCATTACACGGCATTCCATATGGAATTAAAGATCTGTTTTCCACCAGAGGTTATAAAACAACATGGGGTGCCGTACCGTTTAAAGACCAGATGATCGACTATGACGCAACCGTGGTACAAAAACTTGACGAAGCCGGTGCGGTTCTCGTTGCGAAGCTTACCCTTGGCGCGCTTGCATGGGGCGATGTGTGGTTCGGCGGCAGAACCCGCAATCCGTGGGATATAACACAGGGATCGAGCGGTTCATCCGCCGGCTCTGCGGCAGTGGTGGCGGCGGGACTTGTACCGTTCGCAATCGGAACCGAGACGTGGGGATCGATCGTATCGCCCGCGACGGTTAACGGAGTTACCGGCCTGCGCCCGACGTATGGACGAGTAAGCAGATACGGTGCGATGGCGTTAAGCTGGTCGATGGACAAAGTAGGACCGCTTACCCGAAATGCCGAAGATGCCGCTATCGTATTCGATGCAATTCTTGGTCCCGATGGAAGAGATCGAACGGTATATGATTTCCCGTTTTCTTATAATCCGGACATCAATATATCTGAGCTGCGCATCGGATATGTGAAAAAAGATTTTGAAGCAGACTATCCGTTCCATTCACAGGATTCGCTGTCGCTTGAAGTACTGCGGAATCTCGGCGCCGAACTTGTACCGATCGAGCTTCCTGATTTACCGGTCTCGGCTCTCAGTTTTATACTCAGCGTGGAAGCGGCGGCTGCGTTCGATGAGTTAACACGAAGCGGAAGAGATAGTCTCATGGTAAGGCAAATCAAAAATGCCTGGCCGAATGTTTTCCGGCAAGCAAGATTCGTACCCGCGGTCGAATATATCAATGCTAACAGGATCAGGTACGAACTTATTCAACGGATGCATGAATTGATGGGGACGGTCGATCTGTATGTCGCTCCGTCGTGGCAGGGTCCGAATCTCTTGCTTACCAACCTCAGCGGTCACCCGTGTGTGGTTGTTCCGAACGGATTCTCCGAACAGGGCACACCGACAAGTATCAGTTTTACGGGACGATTGTTTGATGAGGGGAGAATTCTATCCCTGGCGTACGAGTTCCAGAAAGCGACCGGTTATCACAAAAAACATCCATCAATGGATAATTAATCCGGGAATTATTTTCGACTTTAAGAATGTTACAATAATATCGATAAATAAAAATAATCCCCATATATTCCCCGGATACACTATGGCTGAAAAAACCAAATTCTGGTATCTGAAGCATTTCAACATCCTCGAAAGCGTCGACAAAGCGACGATGATGAAGCTGAACGATATGACTACGATGTCGACCGTCAAAGCAAGCCAACCGATTTATTTTCCCGACGAGCAGTCTTCCTCTATATTCTTTCTCAAAGAAGGAAGGGTGAAAATATCGCGTATTTCACCCGAAGGGCAGGAAGTAATCCTCGATATTATCGGTCCGGGTGAATTATTCGGCGAGCTCGGAATCGTCGATCCCGAGCGCGATCGGGACGAAATTGCGCAGGCGATGGATGATGTCCTTATCTGTACGATGCGGGTAAAAGATTTCGAATCAATGATGCGCGAAAATTCCGATCTTAATCTCCGTGTGACAAAATGGATGGGACTCCGGCTACGTAAATTCGAAGAGCGTATACCCGATCTGATGTTCAAGGATGTTAATAGTAGGGTTGTCGGGTTCCTGGCAAAGTATGCGGAAGAATTCGGCAAGATCAAGGACGGTGTCGTTACAATAAAACCCACTCTCTCTCATCAGGATATCGGCTATTTAACCGGTTGTGCCCGGCAGACGGTCACCACCGTTCTCAATAAGCTGAGAAGCGAGGATATTATTGACTTCGATCGTAAACAATTTCTCATAAAGAACTACAATCAGCTAAAAAAAATGGATAAATAATTTATATGGAGGAGAAATCGAAGTTTTGGTATTTAAGGCATTTTAATATTTTTGAGGGGCTGGATGAAGAAACTATGAAGGCCGTCGATAAACTGGCGGCTATGTGTACGTTCAAAACAACCGATCCGGTCTATTTTCCGGCCGAACCTTCCCGTTGTATTTATTTCTTAAAAAAGGGGCATGTCAAAATTTCCCGCATATCCGAAGACGGCAAAGAAATTATCCTTGATATTATCGGACCGGGCGAGGTATTCGGTGAATTGTTATATACCGAAGGTACCGAAGATCGGAATGAAATTGCCACTGCCATCGGCGAAGTGTTGATCTGTAATATGCTGAGATCGGATTTTGAAAAAATGCTGAGGAAGTATCCCGAATTAAATTTCCGTGTAACCAAAGAGGTTGGCAATCGTTTACGGAAAGTCGAGGAACGCGTCACCGAACTCGTCTTTAAAGATGTTAAAAAACGGATAGCAAGTTTTTTAGTTCGGTATGCCGAAGAATTCGGCATGATAAAATCCGGTGTTATTACGATTAAACCGCCGTTATCTCATCAAGAGCTGGGTTTTCTTACCGGTGCTGCCCGCCAGACCGTCACATCTACCTTAAACGAGCTGCGAACCCAGGAAATAATCGATTTCGACCGGAAACAGATAACCATTAATGATTTATCCCGATTGAAAAAAATCGGTATATAACTCCGTTTCTGTCGTTTATCTGACATCTTGAGTCTAATCCATAATGTATATTCATACATTATGAGAAAAGTAAGACTCGAAGTATTTATTGAATCAGGTTGTAAAGCGTGTGTTGGGGCACTTTATTCCATACGCAATCTTCAATCCGGGATGCCGCTTGACGTAATCGTTTACCGGCGCGAGAAAAACAAGGATGTGTTCAGGGAACGAAAAGTAGTAATTACGCCGGCTATTTTTATCGAAGGTGTACTTATGTTTTACGGCGAAGTATCACCCGAGGATATTAAAAAGAAAGTTTATAGTGTTTATTCCGGGTAGTGACTTGATATGAAATATTCCGTTATAATACAAACTATAAACGAAGAGGACGGGATCGCATCCTGTATTAAATCGGTGAAGCGTACGATTCCGGATATCGAGATAATCGTCGCCGATGGCGGAAGCACGGATGCAACGCGCTCTATCGCTTCGCGGATGGGAGCGAGGGTCGTTGAATCGAAGAAGGGCCGTGGAATCCAGTGCAATGCCGGTGCGCGTTTTGCCCGAGGCAACGTCCTGATTTTTCTTCATGCCGATACGGAATTACCCGGCGATGCGTACTTTCAGCTCGAACGGTATTTTTTAAATCCGAAATGCGATGCAGCATTGTTTCGAATGAAGTTCGACCATTCGAGCAGGTGGTTTGCATTATATTCGTGGTTTACGCATTTCGATTCGGTCTTTACCAGTTTCGGCGATCAATGTATCACCGTGCGGAGGGAAACATTCGAACAAGCAGGCGGATTTCCTGATTGGATGCTGTTCGAAGACCTTGAGTTCCTCCGGCGCGTACGGCGTTTGAAAAAGAAGATAACAAAACTGCCGGCATATGTGACGACCTCCGCCAGACGGTTCGTGGAAAACGGAATTGTTCGTCAGCAACTGTATAATATCTATTTTACGGTGCAGTTTATATGCAACGTTCCGGTCGAGGAGATTGCACGACGATATGAAAGCTTACGGATGAAACGGATGAGAAATGCCCTGATTGTTTTTGCCCGATATCCGGAGCCGGGAAAAGTAAAAACCCGTCTCGCATCGATCATCGGTAATGAAAGAGCAACGGCACTTTACAAGCAGTGGGCGGAAAAAATATTTTTCGAATCCGAACAAACAAAAACGATCACACACCGGTATATATTTTATGCCGATCCGGGTGACGGTAAGAAAATAAATTCCTGGACGAAAAACGGTTTTCTGTTGCACGTGCAGCAAGGAAGGGATTTGGGAGAACGAATTAAATACTCCTTACAGAAAGTATTTCGCGATGCGATGCGAAAAGTCGTCATTATCGGTACTGATTCTCCCGATCTTACCGGAGAGATCATAGATAATGCGATTCATCGTTTGGATACACACGATGTCGTCATCGGTCCGGCCGAAGATGGCGGTTACTATCTTCTCGGTATGAAACAATTTTATCCGGAATTATTCAACGGTATCCCGTGGAGCAGCGAAAACGTGTTCGATGAAACAGTTAAAAGAATGAACGAGATCGGACTTCGTTATTACCGTTTACCTGTCATAATGGATATCGATACGTTCGATGATCTCACTCGTTGGAGATATAATCAAACCGGACAAAGGTCTTCACATCTATGATCGAACGAAAAGGATATATATTGTTGAAATTTGTACTTCCGCTATTGACGGTGACGACCTGTATGACTGCACCTATATATAATCCCCCGGTTTATTATGCCGGTTCATTTTCCACCTACTATATCGAGGATAAACTCCCCGATCTCTGGGAACCCTTGAGTTTCCGCGGAAAAAAAGACACCGAATACCGTTTACATGAGATCGACGGGAAAGTTGTGATTAGGGCTGTCGGCAATAAATCGGCGTCCGGACTGATACGGAGAGTAGATATAGATCCGGAAGAGTATCCCGTATTGCGATGGACATGGAGAGCCGAGAATATAATCGAAAAGGGTGATGTGACAAAGAAATCCGGTGATGATTATCCGGCACGGATTTATGTGACGTTCGATTACGATATCCGTAATTTAAGCTGGTGGAATCGTACGCTGCTTCGCGCCATCAGAATATTTTACGGAGAGGTACCTACGCGGGCTATAAATTATATCTGGGAAAGTACGGCAGAAGTCGGCACAGTTGTACCGAATCCGTATTCGGATTTAGTTATGATGATTGTGGTTGAGAGCGGAGATCGAAACGTTGGTACATGGGTAGAGCATGAACGCAATGTCTATGAAGATTATCTTGAAATTTACGGTACGGAACCTCCGAGAATAAACGGCATAGCTATAATGACCGATACTGACGATACCGGCGAATCTGCAGTGGCCTATTACGGCGACATAAAATTTATAAGAAAAGATATGATTGCAGGCGAATAAATATTCCGTGCAATCCATCATTTATTCATTAACTTATGCGCGGGGAATGACATGCACTACTATGAAACAAAAGACTTAAAAAAATTCGGTGAAATCGGTGATTTCCGTAAAGAGCTTGCCGATAAATTTTTTGAATATTATAACACCGTCACAGGGGAAGACGGTGCATTAACCAAACGCGAGAAGGCCTTGATCGCTCTTGCCGTTGCCCATGCAAAACAATGCCCCTACTGTATCGATGCATACACGACGGCATGTCTGGAAACCGGTGCAAATCCCGATCAGATGACCGAAGCAGTTCATGTTGCAGCTGCGATGGAAGCGGGTATTACACTGGTCCACGGTGTGCAGATGCATAACGCACTCAAACGGAATGGTATTTGACAAAACACTACGATTTATAACGGGGATGTAAAATGAGGGAATTGAATGTACTGAATAATCAGGTTCAACCTGATGTGAGTGTTCATTACGATTTTAATCGAAATTTAGAAAACCGTAAACTTGACCCGAAGCCGGTTTTAATTGAAACCTTACAGGTAAATATAGCGAAACTTTGCAATCAAGCATGTCATCACTGTCACGTAGATGCCTCTCCCAAACGAACGGAAGAGATGGACCAACGTACCGTTGACCGCTGCCTTGAGATACTCACGGAAAACGAACGGATTATTAACCTCGATATCACCGGAGGAGCTCCGGAACTTCATCCGCATTTCGATTATTTTGTGCTCGAAGCTAAGAAATTAAACAAGCACGTTATGGTCCGGCATAACTTAACTGTTACGTTCGACGGTCATCCGCATACGGGAGAATCCAAACGTTATTTACCGGAGTTTTTTGCCGAAAATAAAGTGGAGGTGATCTCCTCGCTTCCCTATTATCAGGAATTCTTTACCGATAAACAGCGCGGAAAGGGGGTCTTTAACAAAAGTGTCGAGAGTATACGCCTGTTGAATAATCAGGGATACGGACAAGAAAATACCGGTCTGGAGTTGAACCTCGTCTATAATCCGGTCGGGACATATTTGCCGCCGCCGCAGGAAAACCTTGAGAAGGATTATAAAAGGGAATTGAAAGATAAATTCGATCTTGTGTTTAATAAGCTGTTTACCATAACCAATATGCCGATACACCGGTTCAGAGAATTTCTCCTTCGGTCCGGTACGTATGAGGAGTACATGGAAAAATTGATCAATGCATTTAACCCCGCCGCCGCCGAAGGAGTGATGTGCCGTTCTCTCATCAGCGTCGGTTATGACGGGCGTATCTACGATTGCGATTTTAATCAAATGCTCGATATGCAGATACAAAACGGGAAACCGTTAACCGTCTTCGATTTCGATCATGATGAGCTGCTGAGCCGCCGGATTTTATTCGATTCGCATTGCTTCGGGTGTACGGCGGGAAACGGAAGTAGTTGCGGGGGAACGACGGCGGTGTGATTGATTATTGTCTATAAACCCAAAACACGAAACAAAAAACATATGGATTTCACAACAATACACGAGTGGTTTGTCGGACTCGGCGCAGAGTACGGCGTCAATCCGTATATATTCGGTGGTATCTACGTCGGGGCGATACCCTTCTTCTTTGCTGCGGTAGGGTGGATGGTGCATAATTTGAAAATTAAGCGCTCTATAATGCCTCCTGTTTTTGCAGCGTGTTGCTGTGCGATTTCAGCCTACGTATATCTGATGATCGCGGGAGAAAACCTGCCGTATTGGGTGTATGTCGTAATAGCCGCGCTGGTCCTCGCGGGAATCTATTCGACGCTGAAGAAGGTCCGTTCAAAAATCAAAGAGGTCGCTCATGAAGCCTGATTATGATATGGTCGTGATCGGAGGTGGATCGGCCGGACTGACCGCGGCGGGAATTTCGGCGTCGCTCGGCGCAAAGACTGCAATGATCGAAGCGGCGAAGCTCGGCGGCGATTGCACCTGGTACGGATGCGTGCCGAGCAAGGCGCTTATCAAAGCGGCAAAGACCGCACGAACAATAAGCACCGCAGGTAAATACGGATTAAAGGATACGGCACCGAAATTTAATTTTGCCGAGGTAATCAAGCAGGTACATACAACACGAAACGAAATCTATGAAGAAGCAGACGCGCCGCATCATTTCGAAAAACTGGGGATCGAAGTGATTTACGGTCGCGCTTCCTTTGTTGATAAATATACAATAATATTGGACGACGGCGAGCGAAACGACGAGACAATCACGTCACGGTATTTTATTATCGCGACCGGCAGCTCGCCGGTTGTCCCACCGATAGAAGGATTATCGGATGTTCCTTTTTTAACGAACGAGACAATCTTTGAAATCGACCAGCTACCCGGACATTTGATAATTGTGGGCGCCGGTCCGATCGGGATGGAGATGGCGCAGTCGTTCAGGCGGTTCGATTCACAGGTGACCGTTATTGACTTTATGGATTCGATACTGATCCGTGATAATAAAGAATTAACGGAGATATTACGCGAATCGTTATCATGCGAAGGAATTAATTTTGTCTTAAATAACGGTGTGAAGCGGATAGAGAAGGTAAACGGAACGATTGCGGTGACGGTCGAAGAAAAAAATGGACCGTCAATATCCACCGTCTACGGCGATGCATTATTGATATCGGTAGGCAGAAAGCCGAATATAAACGGACTCAATCTCGAAGCAGCCGGAGTGAAGTCCACGCGCTCCGGTATTGTAGTAAACGATCGGGGACGAACATCGGTAAAAAATATTTATGCTTGCGGCGATGTCACGGGCGGATTTCAGTTTACGCATATGTCTGAGCATACCGCAAAAGTTGCAGTGAGCAATGCACTTCTCAAACTTCCGATAAAGATCGATACGAAACACGTTCCATGGTGTACCTATACCGACCCCGAGCTTGCACATGTCGGCGCAACGGAGAATGAACTACGTCAGAGGGGCGGGCCTTTCGAAATTTATAAATTTCCTTATGCAAAGATCGACCGTGCGCTCATCGACCGTGAGGCAACAGGTTGGATAAAGGTGTATGCAAAAAAATGGAACGGCAGAATCCTCGGTGTCGATATACTCGGAGCACACGCGGGCGATATGCTCGGCGAATGGGTGCTTGCGATAAAAAATAAAATATCACTCCGCCAAATGGCGGACACAATTCATCCGTATCCCACCTACGCACTCGGCAACCGCCGCACCGCCGATCAATGGTATGTAAGGAAACAGTCTGTAAAAATGATAAAATGGATACAGCGGATTTTCGGCTATCGCGGACCGTTACCGGACTTGAGTGACCCGGAAAGAATCGTGTAACGGGAAAGCGGAAATGTGCTATGGTTGACGATAGGTCGATTGTCGAATACAATACCGGCTGTGGACGATATGGAGCAAACGGGACATATTGACTTTGCCTCTTCCGGATCGATCGATGCGCCGATTCCGATGTGAGGTATAATGTATTTCATTATTTTTCCATTTTATCGTTTATTTCTTTTGGTACCGATGTTACGATTGCTATCCGATACATCGTCGTTCACCTCCGTTCGTTGTTTCTGCCGTATTGGTAGACGTCGTCATCGACTCAGATAAAGAATGTTTCTCTCAGCCATACCCCGGTAGTCGACGGGAAAATAAAAAAACGGTTCGTCAGGGTTTTAATCGACTATCGTTGCGGTATTTCTCCGGCCGGCTTAAGCCATTGTCCCGTTGTACCGAACCGGTAAAAATACATGCAGATATCGACAAGCCCCCATATTAATGCGCCGCCGAGGGTAATGAGTTTTAGAACTCCCAATCCGATCTGTCCCCGGTAGAATCTGTCCAAGCCCAGCCACGATCCCCCGAACATGAACATTATTATTGCTAATACCGCTAAGTTTCCCCACCATTCGTTGCTTCCGGGTTGTATCATAGTAGTTTCTCCTTGATATGTTTGTTTTTCCCTTTGATAGTATACGGTATCGATCAGTGTGATACAGTTTCTCTGTGTATTTCCGGCAATATACTGTTTTAAAACGGATTGTCATCAGTATGACACCGTCGATAGTGGCAAGCGGCACCCGGTCGGAATCGGAAAGTACGATTGAAAGATTGCCGTCGGCTTCGACAATATTAAGTCTTTCGACCGGAATAATATCAAGATTTGGACTTGTTCCCCGCAGGCCGGTTGAATACTTGCTCTCGAATTTGATATTCCTGATCGGAGAATTTATATTGAGTGCCGCTTCCAGTAAACTTCGGTCATCTTTGAGTATATTCCAACAGTATATCGTACATCTTTACATCGTCCGGAGAAATACCGATTATCTTTCCGGACGAGGTACCCAATAAGATTATAAAGTACTCGCATAATCTCCTTTTTCGTATCCCATCTTCACTATATTGCGCATTCCTTTTGACATAATATTATTGATGAAAATGTGATTTATAAAAAATAGAAGATAATTTTGTCCGCTTCATAATTTAAATATCGAAGCAAATTTAATTCAAGTGCTGCCGTAACAAACGCCTGCCCGCCGAATCCCGACTTGCCGGGAGTAGGTGGGTGAGCACAACTTAAAAGACTACGAACGAGTGCGAACCGTTGTTACGCAAAGTTATGCGTAACTGCCACATTAATTCAGTTCTTCAATGATTTGAGAAAGCGACATGACCTTGGCGAATCCCTTGCGAAGAACTTTCAACTCCGGCTCCTGCAACGATGGATCATCAGTGGCCGTTAGATCACTGCCAAAAACCACTTTGAATCCTCGTTCGTAGGCTTGCCGCGCAGTCGTTCCACAGCAGAAGTTCGTGAGTGTACCACATATGATGATCGTGTCTTTCTCAAGATTCTTCAGAATTGTCTCCAAAGGTGTATCGTAGAACGCACCGTATGATGGCTTATGGATAACGATGTCATTCTGCATTGGTGCTAATTCGTACCATATCTTACCTTCATTGAACCAAGATGGATCTTCTTTACCAAATTGGTGAAACCGATTCGGCATCAAACTTCCTGTTCTCGGCCTGTCGAGGTAATGATGCGTATGAGAAAAAGCCGTAAATATTATTGGAATATTCCTCAATCGACAATGGTTGATAAGGCTCTTAATGTGAGAAACTATTTCAGTAGCTCCAGGTACCCAATACGGAGTCCAGCCTGGTTTCACAAACTCATCTTGCATATCGATGACGAGGAGAGCACATCTGCTCGAGTCGATTTGAAAAGTGGCAATGCCCAGGTCGTAGGCCTTCTTCGCAAAGGTAAGAACCTCTTCCTTCGTAAATGAATTCGATTTCATCGTATTCACTCTCCAATCTGTTTATTCTGTAACGGCAGTTACGCATAACGTTTCCCGCAACGACGAAGCCCCGCCGCCGTGTAGTTTAGTTCAACACCCGCCAGAAAGCACCGCCCGATGATTACCCCGCACCACCCGTAAACCAGATGCGGCGGGGTTTGGGCGAACACAACAATTAAGGGCTATAATAAAAGTGTGAGCCGTTGTTGCAAATAGATATGCGCCGACAACATTACTAATCTGCTGCTATCATTCTCATCCAATTACCACTAACCATATAAAATATAACAGATGCTTTTGAAAGAAATACATCTTCAATACCATCATGTGTTATATCAATCCCTGATTCCACTTCACCATATGACTCATCTTGAACAGCTCTTTCGTAATAATACCTAACAGATTGAGCTG
>PWJF01000429.1 GCA_003560935.1 Ignavibacteriales bacterium | reverse complement strand
ATACGGTATACCTTTGATTGTTTCATTTCCAATGAGTATTTCTGGTAAACTAACGATATGTGTAAGGTCGGACAATCCTATAATCCACCGGGTGGAATCCTGACTGACGATGGGCAGTGGGTAGTCGAATACAATTAAACGAACTCCATCGAAGTACGGACCTTCAGTTATACCATCGATTTCCGATGCGTTGGTGACAACAAATGACTCTTTATCGATATCGAATACACTGTAGGTCTTCTCTTCCGGATTACTGTCATCAAAGGTAAGGCGGTAGCGGTGACCTGTAAGCTGATCAGGGTCAACGACATTGACGGTTATAGATCCATTACCATGACCTCCGACGCGTTGGAATATGTCGTCCGGAAGTACGGTCCGATCATTATGAACGGTAAATGGACCTGAAATCGCTTCGGAGGTGCCCGTTCCGTCGTGAGCGGTGATTTTCAGGAAGTAATTTAATGCATTCGCCGAATGGCGTGTATCCCATGAATAAAGCCCATTGTTTGGAAGTTCAGTCACAAGCGGCTGCCATGTCAACCCATTATCGACACTCGTTTCGAACGATATAATAATTGGGTCGTCTTCCGGATCGCAGGCATACCAATGAACATCATGGACGCCGGAGAGAGTGTCATAATCGAGCGGTGAAAAGATCTCGACATCGGGAAGACCGTTGCCCGGATTATCAACGGTGAACACTTCACCTGAATAGGCAATACCGAATGAATGTTTCCCTATTGCATTTACCATGAGCATATAACGGCAGCCATCGGGAACATCAAGTGTATTCCATTGGTAACCGGATTCATTGTCAAGAGTGTTTTACATAATATCCCAGGTTTTGCCGGCATCTCTGCTGTACGACAGCGTTGTTAGGAGAGTATCGTCATGCTCCCCGGTCGACCACATAATATCCTGAATTCCCGACACTTTATTTTCAGGAGAGGACAAAAATTCTACATCGAGTTGCTGGAGCGGGTTCTGGAACCTTTCCCAATGGAGCGGGAGTGTTTGGTACATATGATAATCGGCCCAATACCAATTATGGAGGGCGGAGGGATGCAGATTAAGTTGTGGAAAGCTATTTTGAATTCCCTTTTCGTTCAAAAGTTCCATGTAATGTTCATTCAGCTCTTCTACACCGAACGATTCCACCGTCGTGATCATAAACTGAATCGGCAGTAATTGTTCAATCTTTTCGACGTTAGCATATTTGATGTTGTTAGCCGGATTGTATTGCCGCATATAGCGAATATTGCGGGGCGGGTTGCCGTAATGAGGATCTAATACCGGGGCAGTAAGTGCGGGATCGTCAAGCGGATCAGGAGAAGACGGATCATTAAAGTCCAGCCACATGCCTACTCCATCGAACGATCCGACAGAGGAATATAAATAAGGTCGTTTAGTTGCGATCATCATAGAGATGTAGCCGCCGGCAGAGAATCCATCCACCCCGCGGCTCCAACGTGAGGATATCGTTCGAAAATTCTCATCAACATAAGGAATCAAATCGTTTACGAAGTAATCTTCAAATTGACCCGTCCCGAGGCCCGTCTTTCCACCCGCAAGCTCGACAGCCAACATATTGATTCCGTAGGATAATAAGGTACCATCCGACGATGACAAACCCGGCATGACCAGAATCATTTTACCGATAAGTCCCTGATTATAGAGCGAGTCTGCAATGGTTTTTATATTCCTCCCTTGCCGCCAAACATCTACGTGCGGATCTGCCCACTCGCTTTCGTGCCCTCGAAATAGATATACAACGGGGTAATGGTCGGTGGATTGATCATATCCTTCCGGCAGATAAATATTAAATTGCTTCTCGATACCGAGAGCCGGGCTGTTGATTGTATGAAGCTCGATTCGGCTTGGCTGTCCATACGATGTGATGGACAAAGCCAAGATCGTAGCAAGAAGTATCGCCGTCCCCTTCATCCTGTTATGCTCCTCTATTGATTTGCGTTTGATTTGCGTTATCGCATTATCGTCGAAGGTATGCACAATATAAAAAGACAGTCAATCCAATGGGTAGCCCGTCTGTAACAAAATATCGCCCTGGTGTAACATTATGAGGCCTGATACTCCGAAGGCGTCTTTCCGTATTCTTCCCGGAACGCGTGTGTAAATTTCGACGGACTATCATATCCCACCTGATAGGCAATCTCGGCTATATTACCTGAGCGCCTTCGAAGCAAATCGGCAGCACGGGCAAGACGCATTCTGCGTACAAACTGCCATGGGGAAAGGTCTGTCAGCGCTCGCATTTTCCGGTGGAACTGCATACGGCTCAAAAACATCTCTTTTGCAAAATGTTCCGATGTAAATTCACGATTCTGCATATGTGCCTCCACTACCTCCATCGCACGTCTGATAAACCGTTCGTCGGCGGAGGTAATTGCAACATCATTTGGCTTTACTGTAATCTCACGCCGGAACCGTTCGCGAAGCTTTCGACGCTGTTCGATAAGGTTCTTAACCCGTACTTGAAGCTCGCGGGCGTCGAACGGCTTCGTGACGTAATCGTCCGCTCCCGTTTCAAGGCCTTCAAGCTTGCTCTCCGACGATGCCTTTGCCGTAAGGAGAATGAGCGGAATGTGACTCGTCCGTTCATCGGTCTTCAGTCTTTTGCAAAATTCAAAGCCGTCCATTTTCGGCATCATCACGTCGCTGATAATAAGATCGGGGATCGTCTCAATTGCTTTTTCAAACCCTTCAATACCATTCACAGTTTCTATAACCCTGTAATTGTCATCCAAGTGCGTCCGCATGTATTTTCGCATATCGGTATTGTCTTCGACTATTAGAAGTAGAGGAATATCTCCCTCTTCATGTTCGGTTACTTCTTTTGTATCAGTGACCTGCGGTTCTTCAATTTCTATAATGGATTTCTTCGTGGTAATGATTGGTTCTTCGGTAATAATGATTTCCTCAGGTTTGAAAACTTCTTTACATAAAGGCAGTATTACGGTAAACGTACTTCCTTTGCCGGGTTCGCTTACTACCGATATCTCTCCCTTGTGTAATTCAACCAGCTCCTTTGTAAGCGCAAGACCGAGTCCTGTTCCCTCATATTCTCTCGTTCTGCCCCGGTCTAACTGATAAAAGCGATCGAAAATCCTGTCCAATTCATTTGCAGCCATTCCGATACCGGTGTCCGTAACGGTGATTGTGACTCCTTCCACGCGACCCCCTCTGTGTCTCCCCCTTGCAAAGGGGGAGATATGACTCCCTCCCCTTACAAAGGGGAGGGCCGGGGAGGGGTCGATTGCGAGCTTTACACTCCCACCCGCTCCGGTAAACTTAATCGCATTTGAAAGCAGGTTCGTCACAATTTTTTCTACACAATCCGGATCAAACCACCGTACTATCGGCTCATCGGGTGTAATAACATTAAATTGAATACCCTTCTGTTTTGCCGATGATTCAAACGACGAAGCAATTCCCCGTACCAGTTCGACAATGTCCATCTTCCGCAGGTGCAGCTTCATTTCGCCGGCATCAAGCTTCGACAAATCAAGCAGTTGATTCACAAGGGTAAGGAGACGCCTCGTATTTTGAAGAACCATGTTGTACCGTTCTCTTACGTCTTCCCGTATTTCACTCGATACCATCTGTTCAATCGGACCTTGAATAAGCGTCAACGGCGTACGAAACTCATGCGAAATGTTCGCAAACATCCGGTCCCGAGCTGACTGCGCCGCCTTTAATTCTTCAACCGTAAGCGCGAGCTCATCACGAACGCGCGAAAGTTCTTCGGTCCGTTCGATGACTTTCGTCTCAAGTGTATTGCGGAAATTAAGTACGGCAGTGAATTTGAGAGCGTCGTCGATCGCCACAGTAACGGTGGGGACAACATATTTAAGCAGCTCTTCCCGTTCCTTATTATCCGCATTCGTTGACCACAAATGCATGACACCGATTTGTTGTTCGCTGACAAGGATAGGAATCTCATGCGGATCGATGTCGCCCGGTGTCTCACCATGCGACGCTTCCTTATGTATATGAAGCCCTTCGATTTCGGTATCCACCCTGAGCGAAGCACCTCGAACACCGGCGACCTCAACCATAGCTGTGACGATGGCGTCTAATGTGGGAGCCAATTCCAACTCTTCTGCTTGAACAGCGGCGTTGATACTATGTGCGGTCTTGAGCGTAGTCATTTGCCGGTCTAAAAGATTCCGGGCTTCCTCAAGCTGCTGCACACGGACATGCAGT
>PWJF01000314.1 GCA_003560935.1 Ignavibacteriales bacterium | reverse complement strand
AGTGCTCATTCCACATACGACCCAGCGCACCAGGATAAGTCATTACTTTTTGTCCCGTCTCACTGAACGCTCTTTCGATTCTTTCCACCACATCCCCACTGGATAAGTCTATGCCTACATCCACGTCATCTACTATCGTGGGAGAGTAAGATTGCATCAATTTCTCTGCTTCTTCGACCTGGCCAGCGTCAATTAAGTCGCGGACTTCCATGTTGTGTTGCTCTAATTCTTGCGCTTTGAAATATTTTATGGTTTGGTCATACAGATACGAAGAATTGAATTGCGAGTCCCTTCCATATTCGTCGCTTAGGCTGCTCAGCACTTCTTCGATATATTCCGCGTCAGCTTTAGTCAGCGCATATGGTCCCTCTTTTAAGTTCTCCATATAAATGGCTCCAATGTTGTCGTCAGGCGCTTTGCCGTATTTTTTGAAATACTCTATACACCAATGCGCTATCATTTTCAGTTCCGGGGACTCTAACAACGCTGGATTCCACCAGCGCTGTATTCGCTCCAAATAATCGGCACTAATAATCAAGCCTGTGATAATACGTCTTTCAATGAATTCTTGTTCGTCTCTCACTTATTTTGTCGCCTCCTTTTAAGTTCTAATATCAACAGGTAAAGGACAGAGATAGTGAGCAAAAAAGTAGTAATTGCGCGCGCCAAGACGTACCAGAACGGAAAGCAGATCGTCCAATTTAACTGTTCCATTTTCGCACTCCCCTCCTTCACGATCTTAGGTGCGATTTGCCTGTTAATGGATCGCGCTCATAATTATCTTTGGAAGCCTCATCGCGTCTAAACCTGGCGAATAAAGAGTGCTTCAATTCAAACATTTTAGGGGAACGCTGCGTGATCCAGTCGTTGTCGTCGATCCATCGCAAATAGCGTGATATCATTTCGACGGGGCCAGGGAACAAGCTGCGCTCCTCTCCACTAAGATTCTTGTTGCGCTCTATCTGTATTTGCGCGTGTAGTTGCGTCAACGCTTCTGCTAATTGAGCGCGCGTGATTTTATCTTTGGCATCCAGCAGTTCTTTCGCGGGGTTGAAGCAATTCTTCAAAAACACGCTTTCTAAGTCTTTGCTTTCTTTGAAATATTGCTTCACGATCTCTCTTGCGCTCGAAGTCGGCAATGTATTCGATGCATTCCATGATTGGTTGCCCATTTCAGCTGGATCATCCATCCAGCGTTCTTGATTGAGCCAAGTCGTGGGTAGGGGAATATATCGCGCGTCTTGCCACTGGTCTGTTTTCATTTGGGCAAGGATCGCTTTCTCTATTTGGTCCCAAGTGGGCCTGTTCTCTTTTCTGTCGCATATCCGCTTCCAAACCGTTTTACAGCTGCCTTTGCTGCCTTTATTTGGTCGCGGGTATAACTTCCAAAATGTCTCAAACATCGATGGTGTTATGGAATTTTGTTCTTTTGGAGTGAGATTCAACGAAGTTTTTTCTTTTTCTTTTTTATTTTTATTACTTAGTCTTTTTAGCCTTGGGTTATCCAAACTTGGAAAATCCAAATTTGGAAAATCCAATTTTATATTATCTTTGATGCTTCCACGCTGAATTTCCAAATTATTCTCTTTCAAGAACTCCAGGTGACCATCTAATTCGAACTCACCAGGATAGTCAGTGTAGGCCCAAAACGATCCCCTGCGTCTTTTCGTCTTCGGCTCCACGTAATGTATACGTAACAGGTAGCCCGCTTTTTCCAATTCTTTGAGACCTGTCCTTATAGCGTCTGGGCCTTCTTGAGACATTCGCTCTATACTTTCTTGATAGCTGACCCACTTGCCTGTCTCGTTGGATAATAACAGGCATAACAACCCTTTCGCTTTAAAAGACAGATCGGGGTTTCTGAGCACAGAATTACTTACTTGAGTGAATTCTGTTTTTGGCCCCATTCTTATAGCGTCCGGCAGACGTTTTACGCTCGGGCGTTTGGTTCTTTTCATGGCGTGTATGGAAACCCCCTTTCATTGTTAAGTCTTTGATTAATTGGTCAGCGTCGCTTTGCTTTAGATCGCCTGGATCGCCTTTTTCGAGAGTCTCAATATAAACTTCTTTCCCCAGCGCTTTTAAGCGGGCTGATAATTTCTTGGCTTGCGCTTGCGCTTGGAGGTCTTTGTCGAATATTATGAAAAACCGGTCACTTACTTTAGCCAGCTTGAGCACTTGCTCTGTTTTAAACTCTATCCCCAGCGTGGCGATTGCTCGTGGCCCCAGGCGCCATACGTCTGTGACTCCCTCCACTATCACGACGGCACTGTAATCATTCCAAAGTTCTTGCTTTCCATAAATAATGTTTTTATGATGAATGACTTCTCTTTTCATTGGGCAAGCTAAGTATTTGCGATCGCTTTTACCAGTGATGTCTCGGGCTTGAAAACTGACTATTTCACTGTCCCAAATGATCGGGATGATGATTCTGTGGTTATAGGGGATTCCATCTAAAAAGCTAATTGGGCCAGTGGCTATTAGTGACCATTCGCGTTCTAAGAAGTCGGGGTCAAAATCTCTTTTCGCCAGGTATTCTTTGTGCGCTGCCGACATTGTGCCGTATGGCTTGGGGAATTTAAAGGGATGAATGGATACTTGCGGGGTTTTTACTCTTTTCCTGACGGGCGCAGCACCAGTCTCATAACTTCGAAGGATTCTTTTGGCTTCTCTTGGCGGGATGTTTAATATCTTAACAAGCGCGCTTTCCAATCTATGACTGCCGCAGCGCCAGCAATGGCATCCTCCATGTTCGGGACT
This sequence comes from Ignavibacteriales bacterium, assembly GCA_003560935.1. Classification (GTDB taxonomy): domain Bacteria; phylum Bacteroidota; class Ignavibacteria; order T3Sed10-11; family T3Sed10-11; genus T3Sed10-11. The sequence goes on along the minus strand of PWJF01000314.1, from coordinate 1,473 downwards.
AACACCAAGATGATAATTTGGTGTTCCTACGCAAAAAGGACAGTGGATATTGACCCAGCCGCTGGTTACGTGGTGGTGCTCTCCAGGAGAGGCGAAGGGGATGCTGTGATCTTTCAATAATCTTTCCATATCATACATTACTAAGCGCCTCCCTTAATTCTTTGAATGACTTCCATATTTTGCCATAACTCCATCCCCTGCTTCGCAGTGCTTCTCTTATGGCTCCACGGCATAGCTTCGGGCGGTCTAAGGGCAAATATATGTCGGGCTCGTTGATTATTAGGTGACAGAGCGCCCGCGCGTCTGGACTAAGCAAGATCATCAATTCTCGCCATCTTTCGTTGGCTAATATTTGAGATTCAGGGAGCGTGTAATATTCTGATGCGGGCGCGTCTACTTTCGAACGAGGTGTTTCATTGCTTTTCGTTCTGCCTTCTTTGCCAATTAGAAGATTGAGCGTGTTTTTAATGGTATGCCACATAAAAGTACACTTTTTGCCGCGGGAGGGGTTATAATGTTTTTCAGCATCTAAGTAAGCGATGCACGCTTCAGAAAAGAGATCGTCAAATTCCAGTCCCGGGGTGGAGCGTACATATGACAAAACTATTTTACGCACCAAGTTCAAGTCTTTTTCTATCAATATGGTTCACCTCCATTTTCGTCTTCGTCTTCTTCGTCTTCTATGTAAGAGGCGAGGCGCTCAACTATGGGGTATAGTTTTTCAAAGAAGGGTTGTAACGCTTCCACCAGTGCGTATTTGAGCGCGTCTGCTGCTGCTTGCAATCTAAGACCAACGCCCCACATGCTGTTTTCATAGTAGTATATCGCGTCATCGTCATCCAGTTCCCATAAGTCGTCGTGTCCATAGTCACTGGCTGTTTTTTTAACAAGCGCAGCATACATTTGTTTGTTCATTATAATCAGCCCCCTTTTTAAAGAATCCCCAAAGCCCCTAAAATTACAACCACTATTGAGAACACAAATACAGGCACTTTATAAGTATCCCAGAGGTATTCCATGAATTTCACGATCGCTTGAAAGATGTAGTCAAGACGTTTTACAAGATCATTCCATAGTTTTTCCATTCTATTATCGGAAGGAATTATTTTTATTAGATTTGGATCAGACGGTTTATCTGTATTTGGTTTCAAAATAAAGTTTTTATCCTTATCAATTATTAACATAAAATACCTCCTAATTGAATTTAAATCCTCGAATATTTTCATTTCCATTATCACACTTATCGCACCCCATCTACCAGGGCTTTGGGGATTCTGCGCGTTTTTTAATCTTCAGGTGGGGGAATCACTAAGAAAGTATTTGATGTCCAGTGAATTATAAATTCCCCGTTGAACGATCTTTGCGTCTTACCAAAATTCACGCAGCTGAGTACCCTCGAATAGTCCATAGGCTCTTTTTTCTCCGCGTCTGCGTATCCTAACCGCTCACTATAGACCACGGCAAATCGCGCTT
>PWJF01000033.1 GCA_003560935.1 Ignavibacteriales bacterium | reverse complement strand
CTTCCGATCTTTGCCGACCAAACCAGAATTATCGCCTTCAACGCCGAACTGGAAGCTTCCGCCGCCGGAGAAGCGGGTAAAAATTTTCAGATAGTGTCTACCGAGATACGCCGCCTGGCCGGAAAACGCTTTCGGTATCCCGTCATCAAACTTATATTCATCGACAAAATATCTGAACCCTCCCTCGGATGAATAATCAAAAGAAACAGACGATGCACCGGTATTTATGACGGCAAACATGATGGTGCGATATACATCTCCATAATCATTCTGAATATATGTTTCGCCAACCGATACCGGTACGACATTCTCAATATCGCTTCCTACCTCAATCGCTTTGATTGTAATATTAGAAGATGAATTAAACCTTATTTCGAGACTATCGCCCAAAGTGTATTCAATAAAATACGATGCATAGGCAGGCATCTGTATACACTGCCTGCTGACATTCGGATCGTTATGATATTGTCTTGGACTCGGTCTGCCGTCGAACGGATAATCATATCCATAGCGAGCATCGATATTTTTATCGTTTACATAATTCGCAACGTTGAAATGCTCGAACAACTCCGGAAAGCGACGGTCAGAGCCCACTTCCTGCGCCGCCCGGTTTACTATTTGAATGCCGCGACCGTACGTTGTCGGCAACTGAACAAGGCGGCGAATGTAATCATTTCCCAATTGCTCCCATAAATACATTGTCCACAGTGCTACTCGAGAATAATCCCGTAAAACTTCTTCGGACGTAGTTTCTCCCCATCTCGTCATAGACCGGTTAGTATTGGAAAAATACCGTGCGGGGCTCCTTAGCCCAAAACCACAGAATGCCTCTGCAAACTCCGAAAGTCCTTCATTGAGCCATGTTTCTTCTCCTGCTGTACCCCGGTAACTATGGAATACGAGATGTTGAAATTCATGCGCCAGAGTATTTAACGGCCTTTCCGGATTTCGACGTTCCTGCAGCGGGTTATAAATTCCCGGATAGGTATCGATGTAAATTATATCCCGCCTATTACTGAATTGGTTTGTTGCACTTTGATCCAATGTAAAAAAGAAACCGGCGACAAACCCGCCTCCTTAATCGGGATCCCATCCATCATGAATATCCGTGAGCAGCACATCGGTTTTCCCGTTTCCGGCGCCTCTGTTTCCGTTTTGATCGATATTTGAAGGAGAACCGAAATAATTACGCACCAATTCGAATATTCCCATATCGGGATTGTGGGAATCCGATGGCGTCCGTTCCTCCAGCGCTTCCATTATAGCATTTATCTCGGTTTGTGTTACATTCTCATTCTCAAGTTCATCAACCGAGACCCATACGTGAGAAACCTCACCCACAGCCATTAATCTTGCAGTAACCTCATCAAACCACCCCTCACTATATTGAGATCCGGTACGATCGTCAAATTTCAGCACATAGAAGCTATGTTCATCCCCGACTTCGTACGATATTTCAGCTTCCTGAAAACCCGCTTTATATAATGCCCGCTCATAAAGTTCGGGATTACGCACGCGGGTATTTTCAATCGCCGAGGAGATAAAATCATCGGTATTAATCCGGTCCGTTACATGAACAGGATACAATCCATTATCGAGTCGGATCCCATCACCGATTTGCAGAGCGGTTTGGCCTAACACCTGACCGGTAAAGACTACAAATATGGTTACAATGAAAGTTACAATTCCGCTTCTTCTTCGCATACGAACTCCTCTATAATATTTTCTGTCCCATAGCAGATGCAATGAGTTCCACGGCAAGCTCCGCACTTTTATTTCGATCGTCGAGAATTGGATTTACTTCGGTTACTTCAAATGACGACATACAACCGCAATCGGCAATTGCTTCCATAAGAGAATGTGCTTCCCGATAATTCAATCCGCCTCTCACCGGTGTACCGACGCCGGGGGCTATACCCGGATCGAGACTGTCGAGATCGAAGCTTACGTGGATATGATCTACGTTTTTTTGAAAATGTTTTAAAGTTTTATTGATGATTGCGTGAATTCCCTGTCGATCAATATCGGTCATTGTATACACTTTAACACCGGACTGTTGGACTATATCTTTTTCATCAGGATCGACGTTTCGCGCACCGATAATAATAACATTTTCCGGTTTCATCTTCGGACAAATGCCGAAAAAATTCGTCAGCGCAACGTTCCCCACTCCTATTGCCGCAGCGACCGGCATACCGTGAATATTGCCGGACGGCGTCGTCAAGTCGGTATTCATATCAGTATGCGCATCTATCCACACGATCCCTAATTCCTTGTTTTGTTTTCGACAATAGGAGCTTATTCCCGCGATACTGCCGATTGCCATCGAATGATCACCTCCAAGACACAAGGGGAAATGATCCCGTACTAAAATATCCTCGACTGTACTTGCAAGCACATTCGATGTTTTCAAAATCTCATCAAGATATTTCAGTTTTGGGTTTTCGATTTTCTGACTCTCCATTATCAGAATATGAATATCCCCCTCATCGATAACCTCATAACCGAGTTTTCGAAGCCGATCCTCCAGGCCGGCAATTCGTATCGCAGACGGTCCCATATCGACGCCGCGACGGTCGGCGCCGAGATCGACAGGAAAACCGATTATATTAACTACTCGTGAATGTAACGTTGCCTGTTCTTTCATTGGTGTTTCTGAAATCCTACTACATAAAACGATTTTTCGTAAAGCGGATGAGACTTAAATCTCCCCGTACACTCCACTATCTCGTCCTGATATGACCATAGCTTTTTATACAATGAATCGGCAGCGCTGAGAACTACCGAGCTGCCGTCTTCCCTTTCAATAGCAAGTACGGTAAACGGCTCATGACCGCTTACAAAAATGCGGCCTGTGATGACGATCGTATCTTGCTGCATAGTTGAATCAACCTGCTTTTCTTTACATTGTTCAACCGCCACCCCATCGGAAAATACCGGTATGTAATATAACAGAATTCCGATTACTGCGGTTTGCAATATGGTTAGTGGTTTCACGATCCCTTCACCCGTTCTATCGCCTTCTTAACTACATTTACTTCGTCTTTCCTTAAAAATCCGCTTATTATTAACAGTATAGGAAAAGTAAGAATAATAATCAATTTAACAACAAATCCGGGGTCTATATCACTAAAAAACAGAAGATAATAGGTCATCCCTCCGCAGATGATGAATAGTATCGATACAACCGCCAGGCGTTTTATCTCATATTGTACCGGGTAATACTTCTGGGAAACAAGGTACATACCCGACGCGCTGACAATATAACTCAACAGCGTTGCAAGCGCAGCTCCCATTATACCGTACACCGGGATTAATACAATATTTGCTATTATATTTGCCGCTGCCGCCGCGCCGGTCACAACAGGTAAGTACTGTGTCTTTTTCTCTATAAAAATTCCCGGCATTAATAGCGTCACCCAGCCGGTAAAAACATACGCCGCCATTACAACAGGTATGATCGGCAATCCGATCCAGTAATCGGGATGGATCAAATAGCTTTCGCCTATTTGCAACCGGACAATATCGTGGATAAACGCGGTGACAACAATCCAAACAAACAGCATGAGTGTGTAAAAATAGGTTGCAATACGTGCATATAATTCTTTGGCGTCCGGGCGGCTTGCATTATTCAGGAAAAAAGGACGATATGCATAATCGAATGTGGTCACCAGCAACATTATCACAATCCCAAGGCGATAATTTGCCTGATAAATCCCGACGGTGGCATCATCGGTCAGCAGGCGCAATATCGGGCGGTCTATTACCTGAAGTGCGATAGCGGCAACCCCGGCAGGTACATATGGTATTCCGAACTTCAGAAGCTCTTTCCACAATTGAAAGGAAAATGTTAATGCGAGCAGCTTCCACGAGACCGGTAACAGTATAATAATTGTTACACTTGAGGCAATTAAACCTGCAAGGAAAACACCTTCGACGCCCATTCCGAATACCGCAAGAAACACCACGTTTAATATTACGTTAATTACTATATTGACCAATTTAACAGCGGTAAATATACCGGGTCGATGCTGCAACCGCAATGCCGCAAACGGAACCAACGCAAGTGTATCGAAGAAGAGTATCCATGCCGCATAAACAATCAATTTATTCCCCGTTTCTCCAAAACCGGCAAAAGCGGATAGGTCGGCACTGAAGAGCGAAAGTAATGAAGAAAATATAACGGAGGTAACAAGCAATGAAAAAAACGGTGTGGAAAAGTTTTGCTTTACCGTCCCGAG
>PWJF01000224.1 GCA_003560935.1 Ignavibacteriales bacterium | reverse complement strand
CCTATCGAAGGACCGAACGGCGAAGAGGGAACATTTGCGTTTGTGCTTTCATTACGACAGGGTTTAGAGCTGCTCAGAAAAATAAGGAATGCAGAAACGCCGATCACGGTACATGCATATATCGACGCTTCGTTCGATTCGATGCACGGTGAAGAACCCTGGCAGGTAATGGTTGAAGCCCGCGTCAACGGCACCGAACCGGACATTGAACAGGATATAATGATAACAGCGCATATACAGGAGGATAAGTTCTCCGCAAACGATAACGCAAGCGGTTCGGCGAACATACTGGAAATCGCGCGGACGCTGAAAAAACTCATCGATGAAGGAAAGCTTGAACGTCCCCTTCGGACTATCCGGTTCTGGTGGGTGCGGGAGTTCACAAGTCAACGTCAATACTTCGCCGATAATCCCGATGCTTACAAACGGATGTGGGTAAACATCAACCAGGATATGGTCGGCGCAAACCAGGCACAGGATGTCATGCGCGTGCAGAACATTACCCGCCTGCCTGCGAGCCGCTTTCACTTTTTCAACGACGTCGTCGAAACCGTTATCGAATATATGATAGAAATCAACAATACCGAGCTTGCGCAAATACAGGCGGGCACCGAATTCAATCCCGTACTCTCTCATCTCGGCACCCGTCATCGCTATAATGCAAAGATGATTTACTTCCACGGCAACACCGATCACGTTACCTTTAACGAAACGCCCATCGGCGTACCGGGCATAACATTCACCAACTGGCCCGATAATTACATTCACACAAGCGATGACGATCTCTGGAATATCGACCGTACGCAATTGCAGCGTAACGCTGCTGCCGGCGCGTTGATGGCATATATCATGGCTGCCGCAAATGCGGATTCGTATCAGAAACTCGCTGCCGAAACCGCCGGAAGAGGAGGACAACGACTCGCTGCGAATAAACATCTCGCATTCCGGTGGCTCACCGCGGCCGGCGATCCCGATGCCGCATATCACAAGGGCCGGTTTCAGATCGAGTATGCGGTTGAGCGGGAGCGTAAAGCACTTCAATCGCTCTTGTCTATAGACGGCGGACTCACACTGCAGGTCGAAGAACTTCTCGATCAATTGAATAATCAGAGAACGTTTATCCTCATTGAACTCGACGCACATTATAACCGGATCACCGGGAGACGCTCCGCTGGCCGCTATACATTAAGCAATGCCGAACGCCGGCTTTCGGCCCTTAGCCCCCACATTACCGGTACGGCACGTGATTTCCTCACCGCCCGCGGACAGGTATCGACCGTACCGGGATTACATAATCTCATGGCATTTGAAATTTTGAACTGCATCGATGGGGAAAGAAACGGGCTTGAGATATACCGGTATGTCGCTGCACAAGCGCGCGAGGCGGGTGAACATTATTACGGGATGGTGACGCCGGAGCTGGTGCTGGAGTATCTGGAGAAGGTGAAGGAGAGCGGGTTGGTGGAGGTATTATGACAGAATAAAAAAGCCGGTCAAAATATGACCGGCTTTCTCGTACGCCCGTAGGGACTCGAACCCCAAACCCTCAGATCCGAAGTCTGATGCTCTATCCAATTGAGCTACGGGCGCTTGCAGAGCGAAGTGGCACTCCGCTCTGCAAAATATACGAAGAACATTTTTGTTTTACAACCTAATCAGGTTCGGACGCTGCATAAAGCGATCGGGAACGAAATTCCTTTGTCAGACGCAGCAATGCCGGAATGAATATCAGAGCTATTACGATCTCGGAAACACCTGCAAACGCAAAGCTCGCGCCGAACCCGTATGTATCAGCGATCAGTCCCCCGGCAAAGGGTCCCACGACAAACCCGAGGGATCCGAAAAAATTAAATCCTCCCATCGCTACACCGCGTTTATCCTTCGGTGTGATGTCGCCCGTTAATGCGGCCGACGGTGAGAACATCATTGCACCGAACATCCCCCCGATTACCATTACGAGCCACATCGTGCTTATATCGAGAACACCGATAAGGGTAACACATACTCCGTATATGACCGATCCCGCAACTATCGGTATGGCCCTGCCGAATCGCTCAGACAATCGTCCGCCGGGATACTGGAACAATGCAAACGGCAGCAAAAACGCGAACATCAACATGCCGATCGCCGCAGGATCGGCGCCGAACCGTGAACCGAGATACAGCGGAAATATTCCAACAAAGAACCCGACGGTGAAACGATCTACAAACGAGAACGCATACGGGACAATGAGCCGTTTTTCATTGATTAAAAGCCGAAGTGCCGCACGTACCGACAATGCCCGCCGCATCCCGGCGGGTTCTTTTAAAAAGAAGAATGCGACAATGCCCGCACTAAACAATATCAATGATCCCGCATAAAACGGATACATCGGGTCGATCGATCCCAGCCGTCCGCCGATCGGGGAACCGAAGGCATTGCCCAACGCAAAGCTCATCGCAACGATGCCGATGCCTTCGCCTATGCGAACGGAACCCGAACGGTCGAGCGCCCCGGTCATAATAAGCGAAAATGCCATGATCGAAAAAGCACCTTCGATAAACCGGAAGCCAAGCAGCACCGGCAGCGAACCTGCGTGCGTCACGAGATACATCATCAGTGCATTGCCGAACAATCCTATTATGATGAACGGACGACGCGTCCCCGCTTTATCCGATAACGCTCCCCATACAAGCGAAAAGATAACATATGCAAGCAAGTTCACCGACACGAACAAGCTTGCCTGCGTCATCGTGGTATCGAACCGGTCAACCACAAACGGCCGCATCACCGGATACACCATGCTGACGCTGAGCATCAACAAAAATGTGAGCAGACCGAGGAGCGATATGTTACGCATTGCTACTCAAGTATTTTTTTGATCTCTTCCTTTATATCTTCAAGATGATACCGCGTTGCGCGATCGTCCGCGCGGGGGATTGCACGTTCGACGGCGCGCTGTACTTCATTTAGCGATCCGCGCAGATACGCACGCGCTTCACCGTCAACCGGTATTGCATCGTCGGTCAGTTTGCTCTTGATTATATCGACATAATTTCGCTGCAGGTTCCTGCGATAAATATCTATCCTGACCGGCCGCCGGTCGAGTTCACTCCACACTCCGTTGCGGATATCCTCTATCATTTCATCGAGGGTATATACATCACCCGGGTTGTTATTAATTGTTTCGTTCTCGGATAAGCGTTTCATCCTGGAATCGTCGAGCAGCGTAACGAGTAACTGCCGCTGTCCGCGAACGATGCGGTCAACCGAGCCGGTCGATTCGATTCGCCGGAGCACTTCTGGATCGAGAAGATACTCCGGTGTTGAAAAACCTTCCTCGACCAAATATGCCATTGCCTCTCTCTGCCGTTGAGCCGGAACCGGTGTATGCACCACACCCTCCTGACCGTGAACCTTTCGTTCACCATACACCCCGCCGACCCATGTAACTACATGTTCAAGTAATCTCCCCCGGTGCTGAAGAATCACATCGTACAACTCTTGCAAGGTCGAATAATCATTGCCGGACGTGCCGGAAGCATCGGTGAGGAAGTCCATGATGCGCTTGATATTCTCTATGCCATACTGTGTCGCTCGAACATGATCGTTGCCGAGCGCTTCCCTCTGCTGTGTCGGATCGATATTCGAAAGATGTCCGAATAACAGCATGGGGTTATCTTCCTGACGGCGGACGATGCTTTCAAGGAACGGTCGTTCGGAATCCGGAGTATTCGCTTCGGGAATAGGCTTATATCCCCATTCAATTGCAAATTCGTCATAGATCGAAACCTTAGGGAACATGTACACGTCATCGCCCGGCTGTGCGATATAATTCATACGCGCGTAATCCATGACCGACGGTGTGGTTCCGTATGTATGGGTCCACGTCGGACTGCGGAGACTATCGGGCGGTACCGTGCCGCTCGCTTTCATGTTGTGCGGAAAACCGAGCGTGTGACCGACTTCGTGTGCAACGACGTATTGTATCAATCGGCCCATCAATGAATCGGGGAAATCGGTCGCGCGCGCACGTTCATCTACCGCCGACCCTTGCACAAAATACCAGTTACGCAGCAGGTTCATCACGTTGTGATGCATCTGGATCGAAGACGTTATTATTTCTCCGGTCCGGGGATCGTGCACATGCGGACCCATTGCATTTTGAACCGTTGAGGGGAACCAGCGAACGGTCGGATAGCGTGCGTCCTCCGGATGCCAATCCGGATCCTCATCCGGTGACGGCGCCAGTTTGGCGATAATTG
>PWJF01000356.1 GCA_003560935.1 Ignavibacteriales bacterium | reverse complement strand
TGCCTCGGAAATTATACCGGGGTTGGGATTACACGAAGTATTTGGGGTGAGGGAACACGAAGTACGTATGCGCGAAGCCGAAAATTTTAAAATCGAGATAATAAACAATGACCATCCTGCGACGTCGGAGTTAAAAACCGGTGATATATTACAAGGAAAATTGTACGGCAAATCGGTTACACCGCTCGAAAACAGAGAAGTCGATATACTTGCCCGGCTTGAAGATGGCAATCCGGCACTGGTAAGTTCCCGGTACGGGAAAGGAGAAGCGATGCTGGTCGGATCTTATCTTGGATTTGCAAACCATCCCGATCCGCAGCCGGTGAACGAAAAGTTTTTCATGAATCTCCTCAACTGGGCGAAGATCGAGCGTCCCTTTACAACATCTCACGATGGGAACATCAAATCCCCTGTGGAAGTCCGGCTTCAGGATAACAGCGAGGAGTATATTCTCTATATAATCAATCACAGTACAACGACTGAGGAAGTTTCGGTCGATCTTCGGGTAAAACAAGACGGTACCTATGCACTGCATGATATTATTAATGAAAAAGAAAGTACTTTAACATCAAAAAACAAAAACCTGCATATCAGGACAAGCATTGATGCGAAACATGTACAGGTGTTTGAAATTCGCAACGAATAACCCAAATACCCGCCTTCGTTGTCGTGTCATTCTGAACGAAGTGAAGAATCTCATCTAAGTTCTACGGAAAGATCCTTCGCTACGCTGGGATGACAATTTACAACAACATTTTGGACAAGTCTGTAGGCTGGTAAATTGTAGCTCTAATCATTGGAGAATAGATGCCAGTAATCGGAATAGATCTGGGCGGTACAAAACTTGCCGCCGCCGTTTTTAATAATAACGGTACGATTCTAAATCGCAATACCGCACCACTTGAAGGACGAAAAGGCGGAGATGTTGGTAAATTGATTATTTCTGAAGTGAACTTATTGTTATCATCGCATGAAGATGTTAGCAGCATCGGCATCTGTATACCGGGTATTTTTTACGCTACAACGGGATGCGTATGGGCTCCGAACATACCGGAATGGGAAAACTATCCGCTTCTCGATGAAGTGCAACAATCTATACGGGCAAAAAATATCAGGATTAGTATAGACAGCGACCGTGCGTGTTACATCTTAGGTGAAACGTGGCAGGGATCAGCTAAAGGTTGTACCGATGCCGTCTTCCTTGCAATCGGAACGGGAATCGGTGCGGGAATACTCTGTGACGGCCGGATAATACGCGGTCATGGAGATATTGCCGGAGCACTCGGATGGATGGGATTGCAAAGGCCGTTCCGTGAAGTATACAAATCCTGCGGCTGTTTTGAATACAATGCATCGGGCGAAGGTATGGTGAAGGTTGCCCACGAAATGCTGAAGAAAGAAAAAGAGTATACAGGCCCTCTCGGCGACAAAGATCCCGATTCAATAACGACACGGGATATCTTCGCAGCGTACGAAAAACAAGACTGCATCGCATCGTTTGTGATAGATGAAGCGATTGCCTATTGGGGAATGGCCGTTGCAAATATCGTCAGCACTTTTAATCCGGAAAAGATCATTCTCGGCGGCGGTGTTTTCGGTCCCGCTACACAATTTATCGACCGCATCACCGAAGAAGCGCGGAAGTGGGCGCAACCGATCAGCATGAAACAGGCGAGCATTGAAGTATCGTCGCTCGGCGGTGATGCCGGCCTCGTGGGAGCAGGAAGATTGGCATTGATGATGACGGAATAGTTAAATGTTAATGGTTATTGGTTAATGGCTATCTGTTCTCCGTAGGCAAGCCAATGACAATGTACTGTTAACATTGTTAGAATTATTGTGTAATCGAAAGCAAAACAAAAAATAGGAACAACATAACATGTACAACAAAAGACTCGTCTTCATCGCAGCCTGCTTCGGTATGCTGATCTTCGGTATCGTCATGGCGGTATTGGGCGCCGTGCTTCCGTCGGTGATTGTAAAATTTGAAATTGATAAAATAGATGCCGGTTCGCTTTTTCTTTTAATGACTTTCGGTATGCTGGTCGGTTCGATGGTATTCGGACCGATAGTCGACCGGTATGGATTTAAGGGATTGTTGATCATCTGTGCGGCATTGATCGCGATCGGCTTTCAGGGGATTGCATTTGCACCTTCAATGTTTTTCCTCCGCCTATCTCTGTTGTTTATCGGATTCGCCGGAGGCGCCATTAACGGCGGTACCAATGCTCTCGTATCCGATATCAGTGAAGAACGCAGGGGATCGGGATTAGCTTATCTTGGAGCATTTTTTGGAGTCGGCGCCTTTGGTGTTCCGTTACTTCTCGGCACTTTACTCGATCGAATTTCATATGAGACAATAATCGCCGGCGTGGGAGCTTTGATAGTGTTTCCCTGGCTGTTCTTTGTTTTCCTTCGGTTTCCGAAACCAAAACACGAACAAGGCTTCCCGATTGCCGAGGGAGTGCGACTTACTAAAGAAGGAACATTGCTTCTGTTCGGGTTGATTTTATTTATCCAGAGCGGAATGGAAATGACCGTCGGCGGTTGGTCGGCTGCATTTCTGATTGAGGAAATACACGTCGATGTCCAGCGGGCAGTGTTGTTCCTTTCACTCTTTTGGTTCGGGATGGTGTTTGCGCGAATAGTGCTCGGTAATTTATTAAAATATATTTCCGCCGCTCTGGTGTTACAATTCTCTTTATGTATAGCATTCGCGGGATCATTAATGATGTTGCTCTCAAACGGAACGGTATCGGCAGTAACCGGTTTAGTCCTTGTCGGTGTAGGATTCGCTGCCGTGTTTCCGGTAATTTTCGCATTCGTGGGTAATCTCTATGCACGGCTGTCGGGTACCGCATTTAGTGTGGTGCTGGTGATGGCGTTAACGGGCGGCATGCTCTATCCGTATGTTACGGGAATAATAGCGAATTCATTCGGGTTGCGGGTTTCGCTCATACTGATCCCGTGCAGTCTCGTTTGTTCTGCCGTGGTGTTCTGGATCGTTCGCCGGCACATTCGAAACGCGAAGCAAGCGAAACAACCGGCGACGAAATATCAAGCAGGGACGGAGAAAATATTATAATATAGTTAATAGTTATTAACCAAAAACAAATAACCATTAACTTGATAACACCAAAATCTAACAGATTATTCAGGAGTATTTATATATGCTTGCAACACAATGGCTCACGAACGCCCGCGACGTAATGGACAAATTAGAATCGACACAGATGGATAACATCAAACAAGCAGCTTCGATAATGGCGGATTCAATTGCTGCCGAGCGATGGGTTCATACGTTCGGATGCGGTCACGCGACTCTGCCAATCGAAGAGATGTATCCGAGGATCGGCGGTTTTGTCGGATTCCATCCTATGATTGAATTGCCGCTCACATTTTTCACGAATATAGTGGGCGGTATGGGAGTTCATCAGTTTGTGTTTTTGGAACGGATGGAAGGATACGGGAACGAGATCATGAAAAGCTATAACTTCGATCCGAGCGATACAATGTGGCTCTTTTCGCATTCAGGAATTAACAATGTAAATATCGATATCGCACTTGAAGCTAAGAAGATCGGTATGAAGGTAGTTGTACTCGGTTCGGCGCAAGCATTTAAAGACACGAAAACACGGCACTCGTCGGGAAAGAAGATCTTCGAACTTGCGGATGTCGTGGTCGATACGTGCATTCCGGCGGTCGACGCATCGGTTAATCTCAAGAATCATCAGGATAAAATAGCACCCGTATCGACGATCGCATTTGTAAGTGCGGTTTGGATGATAGTAGCTACTGTTGCGGAGGTATTAGTCGAACGGGGAATCAAGCTCTATATACATCCGTCACATAACGTGCCGGGTGACACGACGGCCCGCGAACGGCTCGATGCGGCGCTGCGTGAGTATAAAAGACGTATCGCAGGAGTGTAGTATGGTCGACGGTTATCGGTTAATGGTTATTCGTTAATCGTATTTTTGCAGTAACCGACGATTAACCTATAACTAATCACCATTAACTTATAGTCTTTTTTGATAAACCAACGCTCCCTCGACGAATGTAGCATAGACGGAATAGTCCGGATCAAGCAGGACGATATCGGCATCTTTACCCGGCTCGAGAGAACCCTTTTTGTTTTCGATAGCGAGAAGTTTGGCAGGGATTCTGGTGACGGTATTAATTGCTGTCTCGAATGAACATCCGGTGAATTCCATAAACTTTACGACGATGTTGCCGAGACTCATCGTCGAGCCGATAAGTGTACCGTC
>PWJF01000299.1 GCA_003560935.1 Ignavibacteriales bacterium | reverse complement strand
GGTCAGATGTTTTTACTCATGCTTGTTATAGATGTAACGAAGATTGCATTATTTCCCCTATACAAAAAATATAAAGAACGATGGTTACGTGGTAAATCGTATCTCTTTTTTGCGATTGTATTTTTCCTTATGGCATATGTACCAGCAAAGGCATATTTCGATACGAACACGGTTCGCATCATCGGGAAAGAGTTTAGCGTACCCGGTCTCCCCGAAGAGCTGGACGGATTACGCATTACACATATTGCCGATCTGCAGGCAGATCCGCGTACGCGGGAAAAAAAGCTCAACCGGTATGTAAGAAAAATCAACAAGCTTGAACCGCATCTGGTTGTTCACTCGGGCGATCTTGTAACTTCGGGAAAACGATTTATCGAGATGGGTGCGAATGCGCTCGGCTCTGTCGATGCGGCGTACGGTGTCTTTACCTGCGTCGGCGATCACGATCACTGGGCGGGATCGGATTCGATCAGGGCGGCCCTTGCAAATCGCGGTGTGATCTACCGTGATAATAAAAATGAATTTGTCGAGGTGAACGGCTCGACCGTCGGCATCAGTCTGGTGACGGATATTTACTCCCGCCGGCTTTCCGATGAAACGCTCGATTCACTTGCGCTCGATCTTGCGCGGGCGGAGCTTCGGATTATCGTTCCGCATCAGGTGCCGGAGCATTTGGTGGACCGTGCACGGGAACGCGGCTATCATCTCTTTCTTGCAGGACACACGCACGGCGGACAGGTTGCGTTCGGTATTCCCGGTTTGTTTTTATTGCAGGGCTCGCGCACAGAAACACCCTATGTTACCGGATTCTTCGATCTTGGCTCGATGCTCGTCAGCGTCAACAACGGGTTGGGTTTGACGCTTGCACCGATACGCTTTCAGGCGCCCGCGGAGGTATCGTTAATTACGGTGAGGCGTGCCGTTTCTTGACATTAATACGGGCATGTACTAATTTACTTGTATAGAGAAGGAGGGAGTATTAACCATGCAAGACGCATCAGTAAAATTTACATATGCAGATCTGCTCACCGTTCCCGAAGATACCAACCGGTACGAAATATTTGAAGGAGAACTTGTCGTGACGCCATCACCACTGCGAATACATCAAGTTGTCGTAAGAAATATAACATATTATTTCGAAGAGTACTTACGAAATAATAAAATCGGTGAGTTATATACTGCACCTTTTGATGTCTATTTTGATGATGAAACGGTTATGCAACCGGACATCATGTTTGTAATTCATGATCGAAAGCACATCATCGAGGATAAACGAATTGTTGGAGCTCCCGATCTCATAGTCGAGATACTTTCACCACGAACCGAAGAGCGGGACCGTGGATATAAATTTCGGCGTTACGCACGTGAAAATGTGCGTGAGTACTGGATCATCGATCCTGATAAACAGACGGTCGAGATATTTGAAAATACAGCAAGCGGTTACAGGTTATCGGGTACTTATAAAGGCAATGAAACTATTGAATCACTTATATTCTCCGGTCTATCCTGTAAAGCAGCCGATTTGTTTGTAGCTTAACAATTAATAGTACCAATCCGAAGCATACCGCAGCGCAACGGGATTATCTTCAGTGAGTTCCTCAAACTCCAGAATGTATTCATCATCCACATTCGATGGGTAAAGAATGAAAAGCCGGTTGTTGCTGATAACCCAATCGTCGATAAAACCGAAAGAAAAATTTTCGTAAACCGGTACACCCGCGTATGTACTGCCGACTCCTCCGATGATGTTTATGTTATAGTTCACGTCGATTTCATACCGTGCATGATAGTAGTTTCCTCTTCGGATATCATCATTATATGTATGATAGTGAATACCGCCGAACATTTTTTCATTTTCATTATTATCATGTGCAATGAACGCAAGCGTGTACCAGCTTTCGGTATCAGGAATCCGCCCGTGAATATTTTGTCCGGGGAGCGATACCCACGTTGTTGATTTCAGCTTTTGTATATCTTTAAGACCTTCCGGTAATACCGATTTATCATCGTTCCTGCCGGAATTTGTTATAAGATCACAACCGGCAATTAAGAAAATGATGATCATTATAAAGACGGCATTTCTTAATACTATTTTCATTGCACCGCCTGTTATTTTGATATGTATTGTCCCTGTGTATATTATAAGATACAATCACTCATTATTTTACCTATCTTCCCTCGCACGAGTGGGAACCATCTGTACTAACCTTAACAAAGTGACCATGGCGAAAAATTCGGTTTTCTTAAAACCTTCTACAACCTCAACGAAGATGGACCCCACTTTGCCGTCCCCATACCTCTTAACCTGAAAACCAAAACACCAAACAAATCAATCCTTCAATAGGAATCTAATATTATTCAACTCACCGTCGATACCGGTTCTCGACTCCAACCCGAATATATCCATCATGAGCGGATATATATCGACGCTTCGAACCGTCCCGGTCCGGTATCCGCTTTTAAATGCCGGACCCATTGCATAAAATATCCCGTGCATATCAATATGTTTGTTGTCATAGCCGTGATTGCCGCCGGTCGCAAAATACCCGCGCGCCGGGTCGTATGGTCGCTGCGAGAGCGACCAGCCGATATCGGCTACTACAATTATCGGCATGATGTATGCATGTGCGGAGTAATACCAGTACTCAGGCATCTCTTCTTTGAGATATACACGATAATTATCTTCACCTTCTTTTAACCTGCGGTACAACGGTAGGATATCAGCAGGATTATCGGGTTTTATCATCGTTACCGGTCCCACACCGTCGGTGACGACATCATATTCGTCGAGTACCGGATGCAGTTCAATTACACGCTCCGTGCTTACTTCGGTCATCCCGTGATCCGAAACCAGAATGATATTGATTCGGTCGAACATATTGATATCTTCGAGACGGTCCAGTAATATCCCCATCAAGCTGTCGACGAATACGATGGTTTCATTCAACTCGTCGCTGTACGGACCGGTTCGGTGCCCTTCGGAATCGACGTCGGAATAATACAGTGTAATGAACTGCGGCCGCTCCTCTTCGGGAAGCTGCAGCCACTCTATGATTCCTTCGATGCGGTCGAGGTGAGGACGTTCATGATCGTACTGATGATAATAGTGCGGGCGACGGTATTCTATGTTCATCTCCGAACCGGGCCAGAAGTAACTTGCCGTGATAATGCCGCTGCGCCGGAGCGTTTCCCAGATCGCCTCTCCCTGATAATACTTTGCATTCTCGACCATCTCGCGGTTGCGCAACGCGAACCGCTCGCCCGTTTCCCAATCGATAAAACTGTTCGCGATCATGCCGTGATTCTCGGGATGTAATCCGGTCACGATCGAGTAATGTGTCGGAAATGTTTTTGTCGGGAAAACCGGCTCAAGAGAGAGTGCCTCCACGCCGTTTTCGGCGATCCATGCAATGTTCGGAGACAACCCGCGGCCGATGTAATCCCAGCGAAATCCGTCGAGTGAGATCAGCAGAACGTACGGTCTTTCCGACGCCTGTAGTTGAAATGTAGCTGCAATAAGAATGAAGAGCAGTAAGGTCTTGAATTTTCTCATTGTCATCTATACCTTTCGCTTGATTTGTTTCATGTAAAATGCGATACTTGATAAGTACGTAAATATACGATTCTATTGTTTAAATATGAAATCGATTACGGAGGTACAGTATGCAAATCAAAACAATCGGCTTTATCGGCACCGGCATGATGGGACATCCGATGGCGCTGCGCCTGATCGATGCCGGATACGATCTGAAAGTATGGAACCGTACACCCGAAAAAGCCATGCAGCTTGTCGAACGCGGTGCCGAGCGAGCGTCATCTATAAATGAGCTTGCTCAAAAATCCGATGCTGTTATTTCAATGGTAACCGATTCAGCTGCCTTGAAAGGAATTACATTGGGCGATGAAGGGACATTGGGCAATCTCAGTAACGGAGGTATACATATTGATATGAGCACCGTCGCTCCTTCGGTCTCGAAGCATATAGGTGAACACTATGCCACAGTAGGCAAACATTACATACAAGCGCCCGTTCTCGGCAGCATACCACAGGCAACCGACGGCACACTGCTTATTTTTGCCGGGGGCGATAAGGAAACCATTGATAACGTACAACCCATTTTCGATGTGCTCGGGAAACGTACATGGAGATTCGAAAAACCCGATCAATCGGCAACCATGAAACTTGCATGTAACCTCTTTATCGCAAGCATGATCAACACGCTCGGTGAAGGATTGCTGTTGACGGGGAAAGCAGGAATCGACGGAAGCAT